>CAKZJN010000313.1 GCA_936943465.1 uncultured Rhodoferax sp. | reverse complement strand
CGCGCCGAAATTGTCGGCATCAGCTTTAGCGTGAAGCCGGGCGAGGCCGCCTACATTCCGCTGGCCCACAACTACCCCGACGCCCCCGAGCAACTGCCGCGCGACGCAGTGCTGGCGCGGCTCAAGCCCTGGCTGGAGGACGCATCCGCCCGCAAACTCGGCCAACACGTCAAGTACGACCGCCATGTATTTGCCAACCACGGCATCGAGGTGCAGGGCTATGTGCACGACACCATGCTGCAAAGCTACGTGCTCGAAGTGCACAAGCCGCATGGCCTGTCCAGCCTGGGTGAGCGTTTTTTGGGTCGTAGCGGCATCAGCTTTGAAGACCTGTGTGGCAAGGGCGTGCACCAACTCACCATGAACCAGGTGGAGGTGGCCAAGGCGTCCGAATATGCCTGCGAAGACGCCGACATGACACTGGAGGTGCACCACCTGCTGTGGCCGCAGGTGGAGGCCGACGCGGGGCTGGCGTTTATCTACCAATTGGAGATCGAGAGCAGCGAGGCGCTGTACCGCATTGAGCGCAATGGCGTGCTAATTGATGCCGGCACCCTGGCCAGCCAGAGTCACGAACTAGGGCAACGCATTTTGCAACTCGAAGCCGAGGCCCATGAGCTCGCCGGGCAGCCGTTCAACTTGGGAAGCCCGAAGCAAATTGGGGAAATCTTTTTCACCAAGCTCGGTCTGCCGGTGGTCAAAAAGACCGCCACCGGCGCACCCAGCACGGACGAAGAAGTGCTGGAAAAACTGGCCGAAGACTTTCCGCTGCCTGCCAAAATTCTGGAACACCGGGGTCTGGCCAAGCTCAAGGGCACCTACACCGACAAGCTGGCGCAACTGGCCCTCCCGCGTACGGGCAGGGTGCATACGCACTACGCGCAGGCGGTGGCGGTGACCGGGCGCTTGTCCAGCAACGACCCCAACCTGCAGAACATTCCCATCCGCACGCCCGAAGGTCGCCGCGTGCGCGAGGCCTTTGTGGCCGGGCCGGGCAATGTGATTGCCAGCGCCGACTACAGCCAGATTGAGCTGCGCATCATGGCCCACATCAGCGGCGACGAGGCGCTGTTGCGCGCCTTCAAGGACGGGCTGGACGTGCACCGTGCCACCGCGGCTGAGGTGTTTGGCGTGCCGGTGGACCAGGTCAGCAGTGAGCAGCGCCGCTATGCCAAGGTGATCAACTTCGGCCTGATTTACGGCATGAGCGCCTACGGGTTGGCGCGCAACCTGGGCATCGATAACACCGCCGCCAAGAACTACATCACGCGTTACTTTGAGCGTTACCCCGGCGTGAAAAACTACATGGATCGCACCCGGGAAGAGGCCAAGGCCAAAGGCTACGTGCAAACCGTCTTTGGCCGCCGCCTGTACCTGCCCGAAATAGGCTCCGCCAACGGCGCCCGCCGCGCCGGTGCCGAGCGCGCCGCCATCAACGCGCCCATGCAGGGCACCGCCGCCGACCTGATCAAGCTCAGCATGGTGCAGGTGCAAAAGGTGCTGGATGCCGAGCACCGGGGCACACGCATGATCATGCAGGTGCACGACGAACTGGTATTCGAAGTGCCCGAAGCCGAAGTGGACTGGCTGAAAATTGAAATTCCGCGCCTGATGGCCGGTGTGGCCGACCTCAAGGTGCCGCTGCTGGCCGAGGTCGGTGTGGGCGCCAACTGGGACAAGGCGCACTAGGTCACTTTTTTTTACTTACACTTCGCCGACATTCCAAACCCCAAAACAGGAGACGCACCGTGCTGAATCAGAACCTGAAAAACGAATTCGACTCGCTCTTGCCCGGCAAAACCACCGAAGCCGGCGCTACGCGCCGCACCGCGCTGAAGGCGGCCCTGGGCGTGGGTTATGCGGCCGCGGCCATGCCGATCATGGCGCAGACCGCCATCACGACACCGGCTGACGGCTTGACCACCGGGCAGGAAATTCTGGATGTGGCGGGCGCAACCGTGCCGTTCTATTACGCCAAGCCCGAAGGCAAGGAAAACCTGCCAGTGATTCTGGTGGTGCAGGAAATTTTTGGCGTGCATGCGCACATTGCCGACGTGTGCCGTCGCTTTGCCAAAGCCGGTTATTTGGCTATAGCGCCCGACTTGTACGCCCGTTATGGCGATGCCAGCACCTACACCGACGTTAGCAAACTGCTGGCAGAAATCGTTTCCAAGGTGCCGGATGAAGAGGTCATGGACGATCTGGACACCGCACTGAAATGGGCCGAAGAAAATGGCGGCGACACCAAGCGCGCTGGTATTACCGGCTTTTGCTGGGGTGGTCGCATCACCTGGCTGTATTGCGAAAAGAATCCGCAGATCAAAGCCGGTGTGGCCTGGTACGGGCGTCTGGTGGGCGCGCCATCGCCACTGACTCCCAAACACCCGCAAGATCTGGTTGCCGACCTCAAGGCGCCGGTACTCGGACTCTATGGCGGCAAAGACACGGGCATTCCACTGACCACCGTCGAAGACATGAAGAAGGCGCTGGCTGAACAGGGTGCCAAGGGCAATGCGGCCGCCAAGGCATCGGAGTTCGTGGTGTATCCCGATGCACCGCACGCCTTCCACGCCGATTACCGCCCCAGCTACCGCAAAGACGCGGCAGAAGACGGCTTCAAGCGCGCCTTGGCCTGGTTCAAAGCGAAGGGGGCCGTTTGACGCTTCTTGCGATTTTGATGGGTACGCTGGCCGCCGGCATTGGCAGTGTCTGGTTGGCGGCCTTGCTGAGTTTTGGGGCGCTTGGGCGTTACACGCAGCACATGCTGAGTTTGGCTGCGGGGGCCTTGATGGCCACCGCCTTTATGCACTTGCTACCGGAAGCTTTTGAAAGTGGTATCGAGCCGCACGATCTCTTTTTGATCCTGCTGGTGGGGCTGGTATTTTTCTTTTTGCTGGACAAAGCGGAGTTGTGGCACCACGGGCATGAACACCATCACGAGCCCGATCCTTCGTTGGGGCATCCGGTGCATGCCGAGCACGCGCATCACGGTCACGACCATAGCCACGGTCACAACCATGGAAAGACACGCGTGGGCGGTAGCTGGGCCGTGCTGGCCGGTGACAGCGTGCACTGCTTTGGTGACGGCGTGTTGATTGCTTCCGCCTTTATTGCTGACGTGCGGCTGGGAGCGATTGCCTCGCTTGCGGTGTTGGCGCACGAAGTACCGCACCACATGGGCGACCTGATGGTGCTGCGCGCCGGCACATCCAACAAGCGTGCCGCACTGGTCAAAGTTTCGTTGGCGGGCGCCGTCACGACGCTTGGGGGGGCACTGGGCTATTGGCTGGTGGACCTGTTCCATGACTACCTGCCCTATTTTCTGGTGGTGGCGTCCAGCAGTTTCGTCTATGTGGCGTTGGCTGACCTGATTCCGCAGTTGCAAAAGCACCTGTCGGCACGGCAGACGGCGGCGCAGATTGCCTGGCTGGCCTTTGGTATCGGGCTGGTTACGGTCATGAGCCAAGTCGGCGGGCACGCCCACGGCTGAGTGCGCTGGTTCAGGCGGGCGCGCTTTGCAGTCGGGCCAGCAAGGCGCGGCTCGATTCCTGCAGGGCTTTCACCAATTCATCCCGCAAGGGGTGCGGCGCATTCATATTGGGCAGCAACAGGCTCACGCGAAACGGCAGGGGCACGCTCAAGGGCCGCACCACCATGCCGTTTCCGGCACACTCCAGCGCCGTCAGCGGGTTGACGATGGCAACGCCCAAGCCCTGCCGCACCATGGCGCAAATGGCCACTGCGCTGTCGGTTTCCAGCGCCTGAATGCGCTGAACGCCCTGCAACGCAAAGAGTTGGTCGATGGCCGTGCGGTAGGGGTCGTTGACGGCCAGGCTGATAAATCGCTCGCCCTCAAAGTCCTGCGGCGTCAGCACCCGGCGCGCGCACAGCCGGTGTTCTTGCGGAAGCACTGCGACTTCATTGGCCTGCAACAGATCCTGCCCTTGCACACCGGCGGGCGCCTCCAGCGCTTCGCTCAAACCGACTTCAAAGCGCTGTTCGGACAAAGCCTGCTCCAGCCAGGGCGACTCCAGCGGGTGCACGCCCACTTGGGCTTGCGGTGCCAGTCGAGCCAATGCCAGCAGCGCGTGGGGCACCAGCCCATGGGCCAGCGCCGGCAGGCAGGCCAGTCGCAAGCGGGTGCCGCCCAAGGTGCGCAGTTCGCGGGCGCGCTGGCCAATGTGTTCCAGACCGATAAACGAGCGCTCCACTTCCTGCATCAAAGCCAGCGCGCGCGCGGTGGGTTGCAGGCGGCCCCGCACGCGGTCAAACAGCGCAAAACCCAGCAATTGCTCCAGGCGTGCCAACTCACGGCTCAGGGTGGGCTGGCTGGAGTTGGCGGCCTCCGCGGCACGGCTCAGGTTGCCATGCAGCATGACGGTGCGGAACATGCTGATCTGGCGGTGGGTAAGGGCCGGGGTGGAGGGCATGGGCATGTCTAAACTATATCAATATTGAATTGAGGTTAAATAAATTTGGCATTGATGTTATGGATTGGCAGCGGCATGATTGCGCCATGAACCCATTCAATGCCCCCCTCCTGGCCGATCTGGCCCGCCAACACGCAACCCCGCTCTGGGTGTACGACGCCGCAACGATTCAGGCCCGCATCGCCGCCCTGCAGCAGTTCGACACGGTGCGTTTTGCCCAAAAAGCCAACTCCAACATCCACTTGCTGCGCCTGATGCGGGCCCAGGGCGTGGCAGTGGATGCCGTGTCACTGGGTGAAGTCGAGCGCGCGTTGGCGGCCGGTTTTCAGCCCGGCAACGACCGCGGACATGCCGAAATTGTGTTTACCGCCGACCTGCTCGACCATGCCACGCTGGCGCGTGTGACGGCGCTGGGCATTCCGGTGAACTGCGGCTCCATTGACATGCTGGGCCAACTGGCCGCCGTCAGCCCCGGCCACCCGGTGTGGCTGCGCATCAACCCCGGCTTTGGCCATGGCCACAGCAACAAGACCAACACCGGCGGGGAACACAGCAAGCACGGCATCTGGCATGGCGATTTGCAGGAGGCGTGCGTGAAGATCAAGGCGCTGGGCCTGTCGCTGCAGGGCTTGCACATGCACATTGGCTCGGGTGTGGACTACGGCCACCTGCAGGAAGTCTGTGGCGCCATGATCGACCTGGTCAAAACGGTACAGGCCCAGGGGCTGGACCTGCACGCCATCTCGGCCGGCGGCGGTTTGTCGATTCCCTACCAGGCGGGCGAGCCGGTGATCGACACGGCGCACTACTTTGCACTGTGGGATGCGGCGCGCAAGACGGTCGAAGGCCTGCTGGGCCATGCCGTCGCCCTGGAGATCGAGCCGGGCCGCTATCTGGTGGCGGAATCGGGTGTGCTGGTGACCGAAGTGCGCGCCACCAAGGCGCAGGGCAGCCAGCGCTTTGTGCTGGTGGACGCCGGCTTTAGCGACTTGATGCGCCCGGCCATGTATGGCAGCCACCATGGCATGGAAATCATCCACGCCGATGGCAGCGCGCCAAAAGGCGCCAAGCAAAGCGTGGTCGTGGCCGGCCCCTTATGCGAGTCGGGCGATGTGTTCACGCAGGGCGAGGGTGGCGTGGTGTTTCAGCGCGAACTGGCCGCAGCACAAGTGGGCGACCTGCTGGTGGTGCATGACACCGGGGCCTACGGCGCGTCGATGTCGAGCAACTACAACACCCGGCCGCTGATTGCCGAGGTGTTGGTCGAAGCCGGCAAACCGCGCCTGATCCGCCGTCGCCAGACCGTAGCCGAGTTGCTCGCGCTGGAGTCCGTTTAGGGTCCGTTTAGCTGCTTAGCCTTTGGCAACCGGGCGGCTGGGGTCGCTGCACCATTCGCTCCAGCTT
>CAKZJN010000312.1 GCA_936943465.1 uncultured Rhodoferax sp. | reverse complement strand
TCAGAGTGCTACTGGCCCTGAATGGCGCTCAAGATGGTTCGCGACGAGCCGTTAATGAAACGGAGCGTGGCTTCGTAGCGGACCGAGTTGTCCACAAAGTTGGCACGTTCCTGGTCCAGGTCGACGCTGTTGCCGTCCATGGCCGGCTGGCTCTGCACGGTGTAGGCCAAGTCCGGCCCGTCGGTGCGCAGGCTGCCCAGTTGAGACTGCAAAGGAATGTGGGCTGCGTGGTTGGCGTTGTCGGCACTGGTGGACTGCACGCTGCCGGTGCGGGTCAGTGCGAGCCGCCCGCCTTGGGTTGAGCTACCCAGAGCGGCGCCCATCGCTTCTTTGAAGTTGATGTCGCGGCCCACGTAGCCGGGGGTGTCGGCATTGGCAATATTGCTGGCAATGACGCGCTGGCGTTCGGCCCGAAGCACCAGTGCTTTGGTCTGAAAGTCCAGTCCGTTGGTCAAATTGGCAAACATGCGATACCTCGTAGGTGGGGTCACGGGCCACAGGACAGGCCGGTGGTTTGGGACGTGCGGTAATTGTGGGCAAAGCTTTAATTTTTTAGCCTTGGAATAGCGGGGGGTTTGGCGCGCATTTGCCGTCTTTGCGCCGTGACTGCGTCTCTATAGTTCCTGTCCATAAGCCCTCTTGGGCGCAGGAGTTGGGTATGCAGAGTCTGGTTTGCTTGCAGCACACGCTCAGCCGCTGGCTGGCGTGCTTGGGCGTGCTGGCGGGGCTGGCATTGTCGGGCGGAGGGGCGCTGGCCCAGTCGGCGGAGCCGGACTATTCAGCGCTGGCGCTGAAATGGGCGCGCAGCAATGTGGCGGCTACCTTGCCCGATTCGGCACGCAGCCTGCGATTGGAAATGAGTGCCGGCACGATTGATAGCCGGCTGCGGCTGGCGCCCTGCGGCAATATTGAGCCCTACCTGCCGGTGGGCGCGCGTCTGTGGGGCCACGGCCGTGTCGGCTTGCGCTGCGTGGATGGCATCAGTAAATGGAACGTGACGGTTCCGGTCACGGTCAAGGCCTTTGGCAACGCCTGGGTGGTGCGCGGACAGATTCCGGCGGGCGGCGTGGTGACGCAGGGCGATGTGGTTCAAGTTGAGGTGGATTGGGCCGAAGATACCAGTGCAGTCCTGCAAGATACGTCCGCCTGGCTCGGTCAAACCGCGACGCGCAGCCTGAGCACCGGTCAGGTTTTGCGTCAGGGGCTGGTTCGGCCAACCCAGGTTTTTCCGGCCGGAACCCAGGTTCGGGTGGTGGCTGAAGGCCCGGGATTTCAGGTTTCCAGCGCTGCCCAGGCCGTCTCGGCCGGTGTGATAGGGCAGGCGGCCCGTGTCCGGATGGACAACGGACGCATCGCAACCGGCTTGGTGCTGGATGCGCGTACAGTCAAATTGGAGCTTTAAGGTGGACCTTGGGATGCAAATAGTCCTAAAGTCCGTTAGATTCGGGCCGATAACCTTCGTACGAGGCTACGCGTATCGTAGTTTTGGAGCACATCATGAGAGTTACTGGCTACAACCCATCCGACATACCGGGGTCAAAAACCCCGCCGACCAACGCCCCCAAGGCGGAACCGACTGCGGCGCAGGCTGCCAAGTCGTCTGCCACCGACAGCGGCGTAGCGGTGGTAATTACCAGCACCGCAAAGGCACTGGGCAAACCCCCGGTCACTCAGTCTGCGGACATCGACCAGGCCAAGGTCGCTGCCGTCAAGGCATCTATTCAGGACGGTACCTTCACGGTCAACGCGGAAGCGATTGCCGACAAGTTGCTGTCCAACGCGCAGGATCTGCTCAAAACGACGCTGAAATAGTTCGTCGTTCGGGGTTCAGGGCCGGCGCACTTTTATCCGTGCAAAGGACCTGAAATGCAAAACCCCATCCTCGCAAAACTCGACCTGGTGGAACAGCAGTTCAACCAGGTCGCGGCGTTTCTGGCTGACGGAAACGCAGAGCAACTCCAGACCGCCAGCGATTCGCTCCAGTCGCTCAGTGTGGAACTGGCCAAGCTGATGCAAACATCACAAACCAGCCCGGCCCTTCAAACGGCATTGCGCCAGCGCGTGCGCACGATGGCCGCCGGCATGCAAATGCTGCGCGAAAACCTCTCACGCCGCGCCGCCTACACCGAACAGGCACTGGCCGTGGTGATCCCGTCCACCAAGAAGTCCACCTATTCGGCGGGTACATCGGTCTACGGAACGGTAGGGCGGCAGAGCGGGCAAATCAAGTTTCTGGCGGCCTGAGCCAGGCGCTCGCTCGCTGCGGAGACGGCACTATGCCGGGCTCCTCATGGTGGGGTACCACAAATCGTCACCCGGCATAGCGCCGTCTCCGCGGGTGTTTGGTATTTATGTACGCGCAGACAAAGCAGCGAAGAACGCGCCTTAGTGCGCGCGCATCTTGGCGCGGAGCCGGGCGATGGACTGGCTGTGCAACTGGCACACGCGGGACTCGGTGACTTCGAGCACCGCCGCAATTTCTTTCAGATTCATGTCCTGCTCGTAGTACATGCTCATGATGTACTGCTCGCGCTCGGGCAACAGCTTGATGGCGGCCACCAGGGCTTCGCGCAATTTTTGGTCGCGCAGCATGTTGAGGGGGTCGGAGGCCGGGTCGGCTACATGGCGGTCGAGGTAGGTGTCGTCGTCCTCGTTGCGACCGGACATGTCTTCCAGGTACATCAACTGGGTGCCGCGCACCTTGCCCAGCAGGCTTTGGTAGTCGGTCAGGCTCATGCCCAACTCGGCGGCAATCTCGGACTCCATGGGGGTGCGTCCCATCTTGTGCTCGACCTTGCGGATGGCGACTTCAATTTCTTTCTGGCTTTTGCGCGAGCCGCGCGACATCCAGTCGTTTTCGCGCAGTTCGTCCAGCATGGCCCCCCGGATGCGCTGGGTGGCAAAGGTTTCGAACTGAACGCCCTGCGTCGCCTCAAAGCGGGTGAGCGCATCGGCCAGGCCGATCAGGCCCACCTGAATCAGGTCATCCACCTCCACGCTGGGCGGCAATTTGGCCATCATGTGGTGCGCCAGACGGCGCACCAATGGCTGGTATTGCTTGATCAGCGCGTTGCGGTCGAGTTGACCTTTGGCCGTGTACATCAATGGCTCCTGCTCATTTCCCTAAATCCCGAATTGCCGAAACCCGTATGGCCCGGAACATTACTCCGTAGCGGCAGGGCATTTTCCAACAAACGGGCCGCCAGACGCCGCATGTCGGCGTCGAGCTGGGCTTCCGGTTGCGCCGGATCAATCCGGATGGCCTGCACGCTGTAATCCAGAAAATTCTTGGCGCATTCGCTCAGGGCCTTGGCCACGCCCCCGACGCCGCTCTGAATTTCGGATCCATCTGCCATCATATTCAAAATTGTGGGCTCCAGCCGGGCATTGCGCAAGAGGCGCTTGAGGGCCAGATAGGTCGTCATCAGGGCGTTCTTTTCGCCGGAAATGCTGAGCAATGGCCGCAGCTCAGTGCGCGCCAGCAGCTTGCTTAAGGGCTCGACACCGGCATACAGCACCACCACGCCATTGGTCTGAAAAACATCGCCCAGCCGCTGCAGGCGCTGCGCCGGTTTGGCCACCAGGTTGCACAGCGTATGAATGCCTTGCGCGGAGGGCAGCACATTCCACTCCGGACCATCGGCCGCTACGGGCCCATGGCCGAACTGGTAGTCGAGCAACTGCTGCAGGCCGGGGTTGTGCGCCGACTCGCCTATGTTGGCATCCAGCACCGTGACGCCGTAGCCGAGCTGGCTCAGTGCCGTGCTGAGTTGCCACAGCAGCGGCAGCTCGGTGCGCGGATCGCCGTGGCTGACCACGGCCAGCAATTGCGGCGACTCTGCGGCCCCCAACCCGACAAGGCCCACCGCCTGGTTGAGCGGCATGTCATGCATGGAACATCCCCTGCGCACTGGCAGTTGCGGGAGCCGGACTGAAAATAAAGCCCAACTCGGACATCTTGGGGTCATAGACCGACTGACCGGTGGAGCGCATCGAGGCGCGCACCAGCTTGTTGGCGCTGGCCGCTTCCCAGTCTTCGGGCACCCGCTGGCCGGTGGTGACGCCGCGCACCACCAGTTGGTGACGGATGGCGGTATCCACGGCCGGGCCGAGCTTCACGGCTTCGTCAATCTTCGACAGGATCACCTGCTGTTTGGCGCCGCTCTTGAACTGGGTAACGGTTTCTTCGAGTGTGTCGCCGTGGCCGCTGGCATTGAGCACCAGCAGGCGCTTGACGCGGGGAATGTCGAGCAGGTCCATCATTTCGCGCCGGCGCGGATCGCGCGGTGCCAGGCCGGTGGTGTCAATCAGCACCATTTTCTTGTTGGACAACAGGCCCAGCAGGTCTTGCAAGGCAGCGCGGTCATGCGCCAGGTGCGCCACCACACCCAGCATCTTGCCGTAAGCGCGTAGTTGTTCCTGGGCACCCACGCGGTACGAGTCCAGTGTGATCAGGCCTACGCTGTTGGGGCCATGGGTGCGCGCGCAGAGGCCGGCCAGCTTGGCGGCCGTCGTGGTTTTGCCCACGCCGGTAGCGCCCACCAGCGCAAAGACGCCGCCTTCCTGGTGCAGGGGGGTGCCCTTGGCATCGGTGTGCAGATTGCGCTCCAGCACGTCGCTGACCCACTGAATCGCCTGTGCGCCGTCGGCGGTGGCCGGCAGGCGTTCCAGAATCGTGCGCGACAGCGCAGGCGAGTAGCCGGCGCGGATCAGCTTGAGCATCAGATTGGCCTGAACCGGGTTCTGGCGCGCCTGGCCAAGCCAGTCGAGCGTGTTCAGGCGGTCTTCAATCAGCGCCTTCATGGCGTTGAGCTCACGGCTGATGCTGGGCGACATGCCTTGCACCGCGAGCGTCTCGGCTTCCGGGCGGGGTGGCGGGCTGACCTTGAGCACCATCGGCTGGTGTTCTTCAAACAAAGGTTGGGCAGCACTTTGCTGCACGGGTTCCAGCGCATTCGGGCGTTGGGCCGGTGCGCGTGTGGCCGGTGCTTCGTCGGGCGGAATGCGGATCAGTTTGCTGCGCTGGTCGGCTTCCTCCTGGCGGCGCTTGGCCATGCGTTCACGCACGTAGTCCTGAAAAGACAATGTGCTCATGGCCAACTGGTTGGCGTCTTCTTCGACCGTGCTGTTCACATCGCGGCTGCCGGTCTGTGCGGTTGCGCGTTGTTGCAGGCCTTGGCCGGTGCTGCCGCCTTGGGCACCCTGGTCCAGAGTGGACAGGCTGTCTTCGCAGGTTGCAACCACTTCCACACCGTTTTCAACCGGACGGTTGGACAAAATCAGCGTGCCGTCTCCAAAGGCCATACGGGCCTTGGCAAGGGCTTCGCGCGAGGTGGCGGCGGTAAATCGTTGGATGTTCATGTTGCACCTCTCAAGATGGGACCAATGCGGATGGTGTGGGTTTCCGGAATTTCACTGTGGCCCAGGACCTGCAGGCGCGGCGCTACGCGGCGCAGCAGGCGGGCAATCGAGCCGCGAATCTGGTCGGGCACGAGCAGGCAGGGCGGCACACCAATTTCTTCTTGTCTCATGGCGGTCTCGGCCGCCGTGCGAGACAGCATGTCGGCCACACCGGGGTCGAGTGCCGGGCCATTGCTGGCACCCAGGGCTTGCACCAGCAGGCGTTCCAGGCCGGGGTCGATGGCAATCACGTTGAGTTCGCGGGTCGGGCCGTAGATCTGCTGCACGATGGCAGGCGACAGGGCCACCCGCACGCGCTTGGCCAGTTCCACCGGATCGGTGGTGCTGGTGGCGTGTTCGGCAATCGATTCGATGATGGTGCGGATGTCGCGGATGTGCACAGCCTCGTCCAGCAGCAACTGCAGGACTTTCTGGAAGACGGCGACGGAAACCATTTTGGGTACGACTTCTTCAATCAGTTTGGGGGCCAGTTTGGCAACGTGTTCCACGAGCTGTTGTGTTTCTGTGCGGCTGAGCAATTTGGAGGCTTGAACTTGCATCAAGTGTGACAAATGGGTGGCCATCACAGTCTCGGAATCAACCACCGTAAACCCGGCCATTTGCGCCGCTTCCTTTTGCTTGTCGTCGATCCAGTGCGCCGGCAGGCCGAAGGCCGGGTCGGTGGTGGCGGTGCCGATCAGCGGCGTGGTGATGCCACCGGGGTTGATGGCCAGGAACATGTTGGGGAAGGCCTCGCCCTCACCAACGATCACGCCACGCAGCGTGATGCGGTAGGCGCTGGGCTTGAGTTCGAGGTTGTCGCGCACATGCACCGGAGGCGGCAAGAAGCCCACTTCTTGCGCAAATTTGCGGCGTACGCCCTTGATGCGGTTCAGCAGGTCGCCCTGGCGGGTCTTGTCCACCAGCGCAATCAGGCGGTAGCCCAACTCCAGACCCAGTTGGTCCACCGGCTGCAGGTCGTCCCAGGATGCCTCACCATCGTTGACCGGTGTGGGCGCTGCCACTTCAACCTCGGTGGGAACCGGGCGGTTCGCCAGCATCCAGGCGCCATAGAACAGCACCGCCGAGATGGCGAGAAACACAAAGTGCGGCATGCCGGGGATGATGCCGAGGATGAACAAAATGGTGGCAGTAATCGCCAGCACGCGCGGCGAGACAAACATCTGGCCGATGATCTGCTTGCCGATGTCGGTTTCCTTGCCCACGCGGGACACCACCATGGCGGCTGCGACCGAGATCAGCAAACCGGGAATCTGTGCCACCAGTGCATCACCAACGGCCAGCAGGATGTAGGTGTTGGCAGCTTCCGATGGGCTGAGGTCGTGCTGCAGCACGCCGATGGTCAGGCCGCCAAAGATGTTGATCAGCAGAATCAGGATGCCGGCCACCGCGTCACCGCGCACGAACTTGGAGGCACCGTCCATGGAGCCAAAGAAGTCGGCTTCTTCACCGATCTCCAGGCGGCGGCGTTTGGCTTCCTTTTCGTCGATCAGGCCGGCATTCAGATCGGCGTCCACCGCCATCTGTTTGCCGGGCATGGCATCCAGCGTGAAGCGGGCCGACACTTCGGCAATCCGCTCGGAACCCTTGGTCACCACCACAAAGTTGATCACCACCAGAATCGCAAACACGATCAGACCGACGGCAAAGTTGCCACCGATCAAGAAATGGCCAAAGGCCTCAATCACCGCACCGGCGGCTCCGGCACCGGTATGGCCTTCGAGCAACACCACCCGTGTGGAGGCCACGTTCAGCGAG
Source organism: uncultured Rhodoferax sp. (assembly GCA_936943465.1). Taxonomy (GTDB): domain Bacteria; phylum Pseudomonadota; class Gammaproteobacteria; order Burkholderiales; family Burkholderiaceae_C; genus Allorhodoferax. The sequence continues at coordinate 1,824 of CAKZJN010000312.1, read as the reverse complement.
AGGCGCATTAGCGTGGTCAGCAGCAGCACGCTGGGGAACGCGGCAAAGTCGAGCGGGCGCACCATGTAGGCAGCCACCATCATGACCATCAGCGCCACCGCAATGTTGATGGTGAAGAAGGTGTCGAGTAGGAACGGCGGCAGCGGCAGGACCATCATGGCCAGAATGGCCACGACCAGCATGGGAGCGCCGGCGCCCTGGATGACGCCGGCATTCTTGCCGTACCACTGCTGGAAGTCTTTCAGTGGGGTGCTCATGGTGTGACTGCTTTCAGGGTCCGGGAGAACGGATCCAGTTCAGGCGGAACAAAGGGTTGCGGCACTTCGTCGGGCATCGGGCCTTCGCCCTTCAGCGCCGCACGCAGCCGGTACACGTACACCAGCACCTGGGCCACTGCGGTGTACAGCGCCGAAGGAATGTCCTGATCGAGTTCGGCGTTGGCATACAGGGCGCGCGCCAGCATGGGCGACTGCAGCACCGGAATCGAGTGGTTGCGCGCGATGTCCCGAATTTTCAGGGCCAGCAGGTCGGCACCCTTGGAGATCACACGGGGCGCTGCCATGGTCTTTTCGTCGTAGCGAATGGCCACCGCAAAGTGGGTCGGATTCATCACCACAAAGTCGGCCTTGGGCACGGCGGTGATGCTGGCCTTGTTGGACAGTTCCCGCTGGCGCTGGCGAATGCGTTGCTTGATTTGCGGGTTGCCGTCGCTTTCCTTGCCTTCTTGCTTCACTTCCTGGTGCGACATCTTCATTTCGCTCTTGTGCAGGAACTTTTGCAGGGGCACGTCCACCATGGCCGCCAGCAGAATCACCAACAACATGAGGCCGAGGCCTCCGATCAGCCATTGCACCAGGTGCAGCACCGCTGCGCTGGAAGGTTGCAGCACCAACGTCGACATCGGCACCAGACCATTGCGCAGAAATGCGGCGGCAATGGAAAACAGGATGCTGGTGAGCAGCACCATCTTGGCGGTGGTGATCAGTTTTTTCTTGCTGAACAGGTTGGCAAAGCCCGAGAGGGGGTTCAGGCGGCTCACGTCCGGCATCAAGGGCTTGAGACTCAACACCCAGCCGCCCGAGGCGATGGCCGACACAATGGCTGCGGAAATGATGATGGCGGCCAGAACGGCGCAGCCGGTCAGGCCAACGGCCACGGCATCGCTCAGGCGGGTGAAGGCAGTAGCGGCGGATTTGAGGGTTCCGGCATCGAACGTGAGCTGACGTCCCATGTCTTCTCGCAGATGCTCCATCAACTGCGGCGACAGGGTCACGATGGCCAGGGCGCCTGCACCTAAAACGGCGAGGTGGGACAGGTCCTCCGATCGGCTGACCTGACCGTCTTCGCGCGCTTTCTGTAACTTGCGCTCCGAGGCGGGTAAATTGCGGTCCTGGCTTCCGGCTTCCATGGTGAGAGTTCAGTTGGTTCTCACCATTGTCGCGAGGCACCCCGCAAACTAAAGCCTGAAAAGCGGGGTAAAACCCCGCCTAGTCGAAAAGATCAGAACCCCAGGCTGGCCAGCAAGTCGTCGACCTGCGATTGGTCGGTCACCACGTCTGGGTTGCCTTCGGCGTTCACCACCGGGCCGTCCAGCGCCGGGGTGTATTGCTCATGGGTAGGCGGCGCCTTGACCACCGCGTCCGGCGGAGCGGTTTGGATCAGCAACTGAACCAGTTGCTCTTCAATCGTGGCCGCCAGATTCACCACCTTGGCAATCACTTGGCCGGTCAGGTCGTGAAAGTCCTGCGCCATCATGATGGCGGTCAGGTGTTCGTCCACCTGCTTGCTGGCGCGCTCCACATCGTCAATGAAGTTCATGACATG
>CAKZJN010000311.1 GCA_936943465.1 uncultured Rhodoferax sp. | reverse complement strand
ACCCGCTCCGGCCAGTGGTTTGTGCAGGGCCTAAGCCCCCGAGCCGGCATCGCCGTCCTGCGCGCCGCCCAAGCCCAAGCCCTGCTCAGCGGCCGCAACTACGTAGCCCCCGACGACGTCCAAGCCATCCTCGTCCAATCCATCGCCCACCGGCTGATCCCCGCCGCATCCGCCAGTCGCGGGGCGGAGGAGCAAGTCAGGGCGATGGTGGCTGCGGTGCCACTGCCTTGAATGCGCTGTTTTTGTAGCCCCCCCTCCCCCCAACCCCCTCGCCCCGCCGGGCGAGGGGGAGCCAAAGCGGACAGCCAATTTGATTGCGCCGCCTCGACCAAGGCCTTACAGACGACGAGTGAAGACACGCAAAAACAAAAGGATTTCAGAACGTCTCCGGCGCTCGGCACTAGCCGCGTCAGACGCAAGCCAACCAAACCCAGTGGCAACCTCTCGCAGGTAATTCCGTATTCGGCGCGACAAACCCAAATCGGCTGTCCGCTTTCAACTCCCCCTCGCCCGGCGGGGGCGAGGGGGCTGGGGGGAGTGGGGAGTAAACAGGAGCAGCAAGCATGAAGACCATGCCCAACCCCTTACTCCACCCCATCCAACACCTAAAAGCCCGAATCAACACCTTCTGGATGAGCCGCCTGAAGCCGCGCGACAGCTTCACCCTGACCCAACGCACTGTCTACATCCTCCCCACCAAGCCCGGCTGGATGTTGGGCGTGACCCTGCTGGTGCTGCTGATTGCCAGCATCAACTACCAGCTCAACCTGGGCTATGTGCTGACCTTCTTGCTGGCCGGTTGCGCGGTAGTGGGCATGCATGTGTGCCACGGCACGCTGCGCGGGCTCACCTTGCACTTGTCGCCACCCGAACCCACTTTTGCCGGAAGTGCCGCCAACGTGCTGGTGCACCTGCACAGTGAACGTAGGGCACCGCGCTACGGTATTGGATTGGCCACGCTGGGGTCACAGGAATGGAGTTGGACCGATGTGCCCGGCCAGGGCAGCGCCCGCGTGCACCTGAGCTTTCACCCCGAGCAGCGCGGCCTGCACCCGCTCCCTGCGCTGACCGCCGAGACGCAGTTTCCGCTGGGCACGTTCAGGGTCTGGACGGTGTGGCGCCCGGCGGCCAGCCTGCTGGTGTACCCGGCCGCCGAGAGCCGACCTCCCCCCTTGCCACCGGGCACACCCAGCGCCGGCGGCGTGCAGGCGGCCCAGCGTCGCAGCAGCGGCGAGTTTGACGGTGTGCGTGCCTACCAGCGCGGCGACCCGCTTAAAGCCGTGGTGTGGAAAAAGGTAGCCAAGGCCGGCCAATTGGTGAGCCGCGACACGCAGCAAGCCCAGCGCTTTGAGCTGTGGCTGGACCTGAACCACACCGGTGCCTTTGCCGGCAGTGCGGGAACGCTGGAGCAGCGTTTGTCGCGTCTGTGTGCCTGGGTGCTGGCGGCGGGCAAACAGGATGTGCGCTTTGGTTTGCGCCTGGGTGGCCAGGAGATTGCGCCCGATCAGGGCGAGGCCCACCAGCGCGCCTGCCTGACGGCGCTGGCGCTGTACGCGGGAGCCTGGCCGTGACATTGAACGAACGCCTGAGCCACTTGCCGCGCGACACGCGCGACACGCTGTTTTTGCTGTGTGTGATTGCCTGGGTGGTGATGCCGCAAACCACGCACCTGCCGCTCTGGTGCAGCGGCATGACGGCGCTGGTGCTGCTCTGGCGCGGCTGGATTGCCGTGAAGGGCCGGCCCCTGCCCTCGCGCTGGTGGCTGCTGCTGTGGCTGGCGGTGGCTTCGGTTGCCACCTTCGGCGAGCACCGCACGCTGATGGGGCGCGATGCGGGTGTGACCTTTCTGGTGGTGCTACTGGCCCTCAAGACGCTGGAAATGCGTGCCCGGCGCGATGCCTTCGTGGTGTTTTTTCTGGGCTTTTTCACCCTGCTTTCCAACTTCTTCTTCTCGCAAAGCCTGCTGACGGCGGCAGCCATGGTGGTGGGCCTGCTGGGGTTGCTAACGGCCTTGGTCAACCACCACATGCCGGTGGGCCGCCCGCCGCTGATGCAGGCCGCGCGCACCGCTGGCTGGATGACGCTGCTGGGTGCGCCCATCATGGTGGTGCTGTTTGTGCTGTTTCCCCGGGTGGCGCCCCTGTGGGGTCTGCCCGGCGATGCCATGGGCGGGCGCTCGGGCCTGTCCGGCAGCATGCAGGTGGGCAGCCTGGCCAGCCTGGCGCTGGACAGCAGCGTGGCCATGCGCATCCGCTTTGAGGGCGCGCCGCCCCCGCAAAACGAGTTGTACTTTCGCGGGCCCGTGCTGAGCAATTTTGACGGGCGCGACTGGAAGCCATCGCGTGCCCCGCTTTCCGCACGCCTGCAAGCCGCCGGCACGCTGCGACTGAGCGGCCCGCCGGTGGCTTATGTCGTCACGCTAGCGGGCAACAACCACCCGTGGTTACCGGTGCTCGATGCCACCCCCGAGGCCCCCACGCTGGCCGGCTACAGCGTCAGCCGGGGACCCGAATTGCAGTGGGCCGCCGACCGGCCGATGCCCGAATTGGTGCGATTCAAAGCGAACAGTTACACCAGCTTTCGCTATGGGCCCGAGGTCCGCGTGCCGGCGCTGCAGGACTTTGTGAACCTGCCGGCAGGCTTTAACCCGCGCACCCTCCAGTGGGCAGAAGAAATCCGCGCCAACCCCAACACCGCCCGCGCCGACACTGCCACGCTGGTGGCGCTGGTGATGGAGCGGCTGCGCACCGGCGGTTACCGTTACACGCTGGAGCCGGGGGTGTACGGTAACCACACGGCCGACGAATTCTGGTTTGACCGTAAGGAAGGGTTTTGCGAGCACATCGCGTCCAGCTTTGTGCTGCTGATGCGGGCGCTGGACGTGCCCGCGCGGGTGGTGACCGGCTACCAGGGCGGCGAGCTGAATGCCGTGGACGGCATCTGGACCGTGCGCCAGAGCGATGCCCACGCCTGGACCGAGGTCTGGATGGCCGGTCAGGGCTGGGTGCGGGTGGACCCCACCTCGGCCGTGGCTCCGGCTCGCACCGGCTCGTTGGCGCGTCTGCTGCCGCCACGCAGCGCAATTGCACAGGCGCTGGGCCGCATCAGCCCCGGTTTTGAAATCAACCTGCGCGCACTCTGGGAGGCCACCAACAACCGCTGGAATCAGTGGGTGTTGAACTATTCGCAGGCGCGCCAACTCGACATGCTGCGCAACCTGGGCTTCGATACGCCCAGTTGGGAAGACCTGAGCTATTTGCTGCTGGGCGCGATCATTGCGGCCAGCTTGGTGGGCGCCGCCTGGACGCAATGGGAACGCTTGCGGCAAGACCCCTGGCTGCGCCTGCTGCATGCGGCCGACCGCAAGTTGCGCCGGGCCGGCATGCTGCTGCAGGAACCGGCCACGCCGCGCCAGTTGGCCGCCGCGCTGCAAACCCACGCCGAGCAGATGCAGCCGCAAGACCTGGCCCGCACCCAACGCTGGCTGCAGCAACTGGAGGCCTGGCGATATGCCCCGGCCGCGCCCGGCTCTCCCACGGCACGCGCCGCGCTGGGTACACTGCAGCGCGAATTCCGTCAGCTCCGTTGGCCCCCCAATCGGCCACCTCACCCACCGACTCCGTGAAAAAAATTTACTCCCTGCTGGCCGCCGCCCTGTTGCTGTCCTTCAGCCTGCCATCGGCCGCCGTCACCAAAAAGCCGACCGCCAAACGCAAAGCGACCAAGGCGCAAGCGCAGATACCCAGTCCCTCCAAAACCAAAGGCCCGCTGTATGCGGGCCGCCCCGATGTGATGCAGCAGGCCGAGGCGATTGCCGAACGCCGTTCGCTGAACCTGCCGTGGGTACAAAAAACGCTGGGACAGGCGCGCTTTATGCCCGGCATTGCCAAAGCTATCCTGCCGCCGCCGGTGGGCGTGCCCAAGAACTGGGCGGCCTACCGTAGCCGCTTTGTGGAACCGGTGCGCATTCAAGCCGGCACCCGTTTCTGGCAGAACAACCTGGAGACCCTGCAGCGTGCCGAAGCGCAGACCGGCGTGCCGGCCCGCATCATCGTGGGCATTGTGGGCGTGGAGACGATTTACGGCCAGAACACCGGAACCTTCCGGGTGATCGACGCGCTGGCCACGCTGGCCTTTGACTTCCCTGCCGCCCACCCCAGGGCCGAGGCGCGCCGCGCCTTTTTTCTGGCCGAACTCGAGGAATATCTGGCCCTCACCGCCCGCACCCACACCGACCCGCTGGCCCTGCGCGGCAGCTATGCCGGTGCCATGGGCTGGCCGCAGTTCATGCCCTCCAGTTGGGTGAAATACGCGGTGGACTTTGATGGCGATGGCCGGGTGGACCTGTTTAACAGCCAGGCCGATGTGATCGGTTCGGTGGCCAATTACTTCAAGGCCTTTCAGTGGCAGCCGGGCATGGCGACGCACTACCCGGTGCACTTTGACGCGGCCACACTGGACCCGGCGTTTTTGCAAAACCCCGACATCCTGCCCGCCTGGACGGTAGCTGACCTGGCAGCCAAAGGTGTGCTGGTCGACCCGCCCGGCAACCAGCACAACGGGCCGCTCGCCCTGATTGAGTTGCAAAACGGCGAAGAGCCACCCGAGTTTGTTGCCGGCACCGCCAACTTCTACGCCATCACCCGCTACAACTGGAGCAGCTACTACGCCATGGCGGTGATCGAGTTGGGCGATGCCGTGGCCGAAGCCGTGGCGGCACCACCACAAGTGACCGCTGCTGACGACGGGGGCGTGACAAAATAAAGCATGGCCACCGAGCAAGCAGCCCCAGAAAACATTCAGGTCGTCCGCAACGGCGGCCCTTCCACGCTGGACTTGTACCGCGCAGCACTCGGCCCGGTGCGCACCGACTATTACCTGAAGGCCTTCACCCGCTTTGACGCAGCCGGTCACTCCGGCCCGAGTTGGAACACGCTGGCCGCTCTAGTTACCCTGAACTGGCTGGCGTTTCGCAAACTTTGGGGCGCGGCGCTGGCCTATGTGGGCATTGCGGTATTTGCCGCGCTGCTGCTGTTGGGCATTGGCGCGCTGGTCTTCAAGTGGCCGGCCGAGACGCAATGGGCGCTGGCGGGCATAGGCCTGCTGCTGGCCGTGCTGGTTCCCGGCATTTGGGGCAACGCCTGGCTGTATGCCGCCACCAGCAAGCGGGTCGAGGCAGCGTTGGCGGCTACCACTACGGTAGAAGAAGCCTGCACCCGGCTGGAAAAAAGTGCCCCCGGACGCCGCCGCATGGGCGTGCAAAGCGGCCTCAACGCGCTACTGATTGCAGGGATAGCCGCAGCGGGATTTGCCTGGCAAGGTAGTTCGCCGTGGCCCACGGCAGCAAACAAGCCGTCCGAGGCGCAAGGCGCAGTCTCGGGTCCGGTGCAGTCAGGGCTGGTGACCTCGGGACCCATGGCGGCGGGCTTGGTGACCCCTGCTGCCTCTGCGCCCGCAGCCTCTGCCTCGGCCGTCGCAGCATCGGCACCTGCATCCGCACCGCTTGCGGCGTTGGCGCCGGCTCCAGTTGCCTCGGCGCCTGCCCCAACGGCCTCTGCGCCCAAGCCAGCTACCCCAGCCAAAGCTGAGCCCAAAAAACCCGCCAAGGCTGCCAAAGACGGCAAGCCCAGCAAAGACGCGAAGCCTGCAAAAGCGGCCAGCGTTTCCAAGCCACCTGCAGCAAAAGCCAGCGCGTCCGTCAAGGCAATGCCGAAGGAAGAAAAGTACCTGATCAACGTCGGTCTGTTTGCCGACGAAAACAACGCCCGCAACGCGACAACCCGGCTGCAGGACGCGGGGCTCCCCGCAATGGCTCAGACCCTCAAGTCATCCAAAGGGCCACGGACGCGGGTGCGGGTCGGGCCGTTTGATACAGAAGCCGAGGCCGAACGGGCCGCCGAAACCATTCGTTCCCTGCAACTCGAAGCCCAGGTTTTCAAGCCTTAGGGCTGCTGATGCGGGTGCCGTTCAGGCGACGGTCACACTTTCAAAAACTGGCTCTAGCGCGTCGGCCCAGGCTTCGACTTCTTCTTCGGCCACCTTCAAATGCGCCAGGCATGCGGCACTGTGCTGGTCCCATTCGCGGTGCACTTGCACGCCTTCGTGCCGCGCCACCAAGGTTTCAGCCACCAGCCCCATGGCCACCAGGGTACGCACTTCCTCTGGAAAACGGGCCTCGCGCAACGCGGTGAAATCGTGGTGCAGGCGCACCGCAACCGCCACCAACGCCGGCAAGCGCCAGGTCTTGGCCACGATGGCGCCCACCACCGCATGGTCGGTTTTGTGGGCGGCGTTTTCGGTTTCGGTAAAGCTGCGGTCCTGCCGCGCCAACGCTTCGGCCAGCGTGCCGGAATAGCCCTTGACGCCCATCAGCATGATCGGGATACCGACATGGCAAAACAGGCCGCAAGTGTGGGCAATGTCCGGATCCATGTCGTAGAGCTGCCTTGCAATAAAGCCCATGGCCAGTGCACGCCGGGTCGAAGTTTCCCAAAAATGCTCAATCAGCGGGGAATTCACCGGAATGGCGTTGCGAGTCAGAAAGAAGGTGAGGATGGCGATGGTCTGGCCCACGCCCAGCATGGCCACGGCCTGGGCCACGGTAGCGGCCGGGCGGGACCGTGCATACAAGGGACTATTGGCGATGCGCAGAAGCGAGGCCGCCATGGCTACGTCGCTGCCGGCAATGCGGGTGATTTCATTGGGATCCGGGTCGGCCTTGTCCACCTCTTTGCGCAGTTCCAGCAGCAATTCGGGACATGGAGGAATAACGATGTCCTTGACCGGACCTTCGTCTCTGGCTTTGTCCAACTCCCGGTGTAGATCAGCAACGCTCATTCATGCCCCTTTTTTGCCATTATCCAACGATATTTTTTTGAAATTTCTGGTTTCAGATTGATCACTATCAAAGACCCGTGCACACCAAAACCGCAACATGGTGGCAGACGCAAGCGTTGTGGCTTACGCGTTTCGAAAGACTGCCATGCTGAATCTGGGCTCACTCTCCATTACCCGCCGGATGGCTTTGCTCACCGCCTTGTGCCTGCTGGGCATGGCGATTATGGTGACCGTGTTGCTGCGATCCGAGCGCGACATGATCATGCAGGAGCGCCAGCAAGGCGTGCAGCAGGCGGTGGACAGTGCGCACAGCCTGGTTCAGCACTATTACAACCAGGCCAGTGCCGGCAAATTGACACAAGACCAGGCGCGTCAGCAGGCTTTGTCAGCGGTCAAGACGATGCGTTACAGCGGCGCTGAGTATTTCTGGATCAACGACCTGCGTCCGACCATGGTGATGCATCCGATCAAACCCGAACTCGACGGCAAAGACCTGACCGACAACGTGGACCCGACCGGTAAGCACCTTTTTGTGGAGTTTGCCCAAACCGTTAAGGCTAGTGGCAGTGGCTATGTCTGGTACCTATGGCCCAAGCCTGGCAGTGACCAGCCGGTGCAGAAAGTGTCGTATGTAAAAGGCTTTGAGCCCTGGGGCTGGGTGATCGGCTCGGGCGTGTATGTGGATACGGTGGATGCTTATATTGTGGGTCGCTTCACCCGCGCCGGTCTGGGCGCGCTGGCTTTGGGCCTGGTCCTGGTCGTGACCAGCCTGCTGATTGCCCGCAGCGTGCTGGCCACTTTAGGTGCCGAGCCGGCCGACGCGATGGTTATCACGCAGGAAATTGCCCAGGGCAATCTGAACATGCCGATCCCGCTCAAAGCGGGTGACCAAAGCAGCCTGCTGCATGCCATTCGGGAGTTGCGCGACCACTTTGCCGAGATCGTCGGTGAGGTCCGCAAGGATGCACTCGGCGTTGCCGCCGCCAGCACCAACATCGCCCACGGCGATGCCGACCTATCGGCACGCACCGAGCACCAGGCTAGCGCGCTGGAGCAAACTGCCGCCAACATGCAGGAACTTAACTCGGCGGTGCAGCGCAATGCCGAATCCGCCCGAACCGCCAATGCATTGGCGGTCAGTGCATCGGACATCGCCGCCCGCGGTGGGGACGTAGTCAGCCAGGTGGTGGACACCATGAAGGGCATTAACCAGGCGTCGAACCGCATCTCCGCCATCATCAGCGTGATTGACGGCATTGCCTTTCAGACCAACATCCTGGCGCTCAATGCCGCCGTGGAAGCGGCCCGTGCCGGCGAACAGGGTCGAGGCTTTGCCGTGGTGGCCAGTGAGGTGCGCTCGCTGGCCGGGCGCAGTGCCGAGGCCGCACGCGAAATCAAGACCTTGATCAGCGCCAGTGTTGAACGGGTGGAACAAGGCTCGGCGATGGCCGATCAGGCCGGCGCCACCATGCACGAGGTGGTGACCTCGATTCGCCGCGTGACGGACATCATGGCGGAGATCACCGAGGCCAGTAAGGAGCAGGCGCTGGGCGTTTCACAGGTGGGAGAAGCGATTGGCTCGCTGGACCAGGCCACCCAGCAAAACGCCACGCTGGTGCACGACATGGCCGACGCGGCAGCCCGCCTGCAGGAGCTGGCAGACCACCTGGTGCACAACGTCTCCCAGTTCAAACTGGGAGCATCGTGAGCAGCGCCAGCGCCTAGTTGCTGGCGACCAGAAACTCGCGGCTGATGTGCGCACCCAGATCGTTGACGCGGTCCAGGAACTGCGTCAGGTAGGCGTGCAGGCCGGTAGCCAAAATTTCATCGATGCGGCCGTATTGGAGCTCGGCGCGCAACTTGCCGGCGCGGCGCAGGGTTTCGCTGTCCGGGTTGCTGGACACCAGCGCCAGGTTGGCTACCACTTCGTTCAGGCTGGCATGCAGTGAGCGCGGCATGTCGGGCTTCAAGATCAGCAACTCGGCCACGCGCTCGGGGCGGATGACGTCGCGGTACACCTTGCGGTACACCTCAAACGCCGAAACGCTGCGCAGGATGGCGCTCCAATGGTAGAAGTCGTACTCCTGGTCGCGCTCGTTGGCGGCACCGTAAAAGTCGCTTTGCACCGCATGGAACTTGACGTCCACCAGGCGCGCCGTGTTGTC
>CAKZJN010000310.1 GCA_936943465.1 uncultured Rhodoferax sp. | reverse complement strand
ACCACATCAAACGAGGCGTCTTCGAAAATGGCCAGACCTTCATCCAGGTTGAGCTGAATCACGTTGACGCCCCGCGCCACGCAGGCCAGCACATTGGCATCTGCAATTTCCACCCCGTAGCCGGAGCAACCGCGCTCCCGTTGCAGGTAGTCGAGCATGGCGCCGTCACCGCAACCCAGGTCGAGCACGCGAGAGCCCTTGGGCACCAGTTCGGCAATCGCGTGTTGAATCACGGCGTCGCTCATAGTGAAACCTCCTTCGCCACCGCATCGAAGTACGAGCGCACCACATTCTTGTAGCGTGGGTCGTTCAGCAAAAAGGCATCGTGGCCATGCGGTGCGTCAATTTCGGCATAGCTCACCTGGCGGTTGTTTTGCAGCAGCGCCCGCACGATTTCGCGGCTGCGCTTGGGCGCAAAACGCCAGTCAGTGGTGAAACTCACAATCAAAAACTTGCAGGTGGCCTGCGCCAGCGCCTGGTTCAAGTCGCCACCAAAGTGGCGTGCCGGGTCAAAGTAATCCAGCGCCCGGGTGATCAGCAAATAGGTGTTGGCGTCAAAGTACTCGGCAAACTTGTCGCCCTGGTAGCGCAGGTAGCTCTCAATCTGGAACTCCACCTCCTGCGTGCTGAACAGGTAATCCACCGACGCATCGGTGCGCCCTTCTTTGGCAGCAACTGCCGCTGCCCGCAACTGGCGTCCGAACTTTTCGTTCATCACGTCGTCGCTCAGGTAGGTGATGTGGCCGATCATGCGGGCGATGCGCAAACCGCGCTTGGGCACCACACCATGGTCATAAAAGTGACCGCCATGGAAATCGGGGTCGGTGGTGATGGCACGGCGCGCGACTTCGTTGAAGGCGATGTTCTCGGCATTCAGGTTAGGTGCGCTGGCGATAACCACCGCGTGGCCCACCCGCTCGGGGTAGCGCAAGGTCCAGCTCAGGGCCTGCATGCCACCGAGCGATCCGCCCATCACGGCTGCCAGCCGGGTGATGCCCAGGGCATCGAGCAGGCGCGCCTGCGCGTCCACCCAGTCTTCCACGGTCACCACCGGAAAGTCCGCGCCATAGGGACGGCCGGTATCGGGGTTGGTGTGCATCGGCCCGGTGGAGCCAAAGCAGGAGCCGATGTTGTTCACGCCAATCACAAAGAAGCGGTTGGTGTCGAGCGGCTTGCCCGGCCCGATCATGTTGTCCCACCAGCCTTCGGAATCCGGTTGACCGGCATACACGCCGGCTACGTGGTGCGACGCGTTGAGCGCATGGCACACCAGCACGGCATTGGACTTGTGGGCGTTCAGCGTGCCATAGGTCTCATACGACAGCGAATAGTCGCGCAGCGACGCCCCGCTCTGCAAGGGCAGCGGCGCCTCAAAGTGCATGGTCTGCGCAACGGCAATCAGTGGCGTATCCAAAAGAATCCCCCGTCAAACCCCCAAAACAAAAAAACCCGGCAACGCATTCAACGAGGCCGGGAGTTTGAGTCGGTCCGTCTTTAGCTGCATTTGTAAAGCGCCCGCAAGCTGGAGCAAATTGGCGCTGGGCGGAAGTATAGCAACAGGTCACAAACGCACCAAAATGCAGCCCCACTGTCATTTCGCTCATTTTTGGCGCGGTTTTTGCTTCCGTTTGGTGCGAAAGCGGTTTTGACCGCTTTTTTGCACCGCTTCAATGCATTTTTCACGAGGTTGTTTATGGATGCACTACAACAGGGCGCGAATGCCTTGTTCATTTTGTTGGGCGCAGTCATGGTGCTTGCCATGCATGCCGGGTTTGCGTTTCTGGAACTGGGCACCGTGCGGCGCAAGAACCAGGTCAATGCGTTGGTCAAAATTTTGGTGGATTTTTCGGTTTCCACCGTAGTCTATTTTGTGGTGGGCTACGCCGTGGCTTACGGCACCGGCTTCTTTGTAGGCGCGGAACAACTCGCCGAGAAGAATGGCTACGAGCTGGTGAAGTTCTTCTTTTTGCTGACCTTTGCGGCCGCCATTCCGGCCATCATTTCCGGCGGCATTGCCGAGCGCGCCAAGTTCTGGCCGCAGTTGATGGCCACCGCCATCATCGTTGGCGTGGTCTATCCGTTCTTTGAGGGCATCGCCTGGAACCAGCACTTCGGCGTGCAGGCCTGGATCAAGGCTGCCACCGGCGACGAGTTCCACGACTTTGCCGGCAGCGTGGTGGTCCATGCCGTGGGCGGCTGGATTGCACTGGGCGCGGTCATATTGCTGGGCGCCCGTAGCAACCGCTACCGCAAGGACGGCGCCATTTCGGCGCACCCGCCGAGCAGCATTCCCTTCCTGGCGCTGGGCGCCTGGATTCTCACCGTAGGTTGGTTCGGCTTTAACGTGATGAGCGCCCAGACCCTGGACAAAATCTCCGGTCTGGTTGCCATCAACTCCCTGATGGCCATGGTCGGCGGCACGCTGGTGGCGCTGGTGCTGGGCAAAAACGACCCCGGCTTTGTGCACAACGGCCCGTTGGCGGGTCTGGTTGCGGTCTGCGCCGGCTCCGATTTAATGCACCCACTTGGTGCATTGGTGGTAGGCGGTGTGGCAGGCGCCATCTTCGTGGTGATGTTCACCCTGACGCAGAACAAGTGGAAGATTGACGATGTGCTGGGCGTCTGGCCGCTGCACGGTCTGTGCGGAACCTGGGGTGGTATCGCGGCGGGCATCTTCGGCACCAAGGCGCTGGGTGGCCTGGGCGGGATCAACCTGACCGCGCAAATTTTGGGCACCAGCCTGGGTGTGGTCTGGTCTTTGGCCTGTGGCTTTGCGGTCTATGGTTTGCTCAAGCGAAGCGTGGGCATCCGCATGAGCCAGGAAGAAGAATTCGACGGCGCCGACCTGTCCATTCACAAGATCAGCGCCACCCCGGAGCGCGAAGCCAACTGGTAATTTACTCGGCAGATGGGCGTAGCGAACCGAGCACCCGGTCCAACGTCCATCGCCCGCTGCCAACCACGGCCAGCGCTGCCAGTACGATGCCCCAACTGATGTGCTGCTGCAAAGCCGCCGGCGCGATGTCTGACAGCGACAGCACGGCGGCAATATTCACCACCGTGAGCCCCAGCGCGGCAATGCGCCCACCCAATCCCAACACCAGCAATACGGGCAGCACCAATTCACCCGCCGTCCCCGCGTAGGCCGCCACCTCGGGCGATAGCAGCGGCACGTGGTATTCGTCCGTGAACAGAGCCAGCGTGATGTCCCAATCGCGCAACTTGGTCAGGCCGGATAGGAAAAACGCCTGCGCCACATAGAGTCGCCCAAAAAGCGCCAGCGGCGATTGCAGGGCATCAAGCGGCGCGTCGAGCCAGCGCCACAGCAATGGGATGCGCGGGGCGAAAGTGGGCCAGAAGCGGGCAGGCATCGGTGTCGTTTGGTTCATGTTGGTTCTCCAAGAGATGTTGAAGGCCACGGCACGACGCGCAAAACCAGACCGGTTTGCACGGCCAGCGGTAGCCATTGAGAAAAGTCCAGGTCATCGGCCATGGCCAGTGCGGACGCCAAAGAGTGACCGGATTGCAATGCGTCCAAAAGCGCGGTTTCGCCGGGCAGGGCCTGCCGCACCAGTGGCTTGAACGCGGAGCGCCAGACCACGGCATCTTCCGCAACCTGCTGCCGTACGAGCGTAGCCACGTCATCAAACGCAGGGCCACCCTCCTGGTGCGCCTGCCAGATACTGACCACAGGCCAGCGGCTGCGCACAACGCACCAGCCGGGCACACAGTCAAAACTCAGAGTTTGAGGTTCGTGTTGCGTCAACAGTGCCAAGCTGCCGAGTTCGGCCGCTCCATCCGCAGCCGTTGCGCTCTGGTGCAAGGCCCACTCCAGGCCCGCCACATCGCCAAGGTAGGGCACTTCGTGCAATTGCGCGCTCTGGCGTACAAATTCCGGGAGGCCTCCGCCCCACTGCGCGATGTCTCCGCGCTGCGGTGGCTTGGCGTGCCAAAACGCCCGCGCCAGGTCGGCAAACCCATCCTGCCCCATCAATTGCGCCAGCACCGGATAGGCGGACTGCAACGCGCGTTCGGCCAAGGCATGGCCGTTGGCCTGATATGCCTGAAGGCCACGACCCGGCCGACTGCCGACGCCCTCTGCCAGCCGAAGCAGAGAAGCCTCGGCGACGTCCGCCGGCCAGGCAAACAAGGCATTCAGCAGGGCCTGCTGTTGCTCGGCCAAGGCACTCATGCCGCAACTCTCCATGTCTGAGCCGCCAGGGCATTGGCATACGCCACCTCATCCAGCAACACCGCAAGCGGTGGCACATCGGTGTCCCATTCGATGAGCGTCGGAACCGCGCCGAACCGCGTCAGGGCATGGCAATACAGATCCCAGACCTCGGAGCAAATTCTGCTGCCGTGGTCGTCAATCACAATTTCACCGTGCCCATCATTCACACGGCAATGTCCGGCCAGATGCAACTCACCCACACAGGCTGCCGGAATCCGGTCCAGCCACCGCTTGCAGGCAGCTACCGGGTCCGGGCAATGCCCCGACAACTGCGCATTCAGCGCGTTGACGTAGATGTTGTTCACATCGATCAACAGGCCGCAGCCACTTGATTGAGCCAGGTTGGCAAGAAACTCCGGCTCGTCGAGTGACTCTCCCGGCTGCACGCTCCATTGCAAATAGGCGGACAGGTTTTCCACCAACAGCGGCCGCTGGAGGCGGTCCTGCACGCGCTGCACATTGCTGCAGAGCACCTGCAAGGCCTCTCGCGTAAACGGCAATGGCAACAAATCGGCCGCATGCACGGCGGCCCCTGCTGCCCAGCCCCGTGCAAAGCTGGCGTGGTCACTCACGCGTACCGGATCGCACCGCTCCGCCAAGTGCGCCAATTGGTCCAGGTGCCATGTATCAATTCCGGCAGCAGAGCCCAGGGACAAGCCCACGCCGTGCAGGCTGATCGGGTACTCGCAACGCCCACGCTCCAGCACCGCCAAGGCCGCACCGCCCTGCCCGAAGAAATTCTCGGAATGCACTTCCAAGAACCCCAGCGCGGGGCGCTTCTCCAGCAACTCGGCATAGTGCGGTTGGCGCCATCCCAAGCCCGCGGCGGTTGACGCTGGCTTGGTTTGGGTAAATCCATCTAACGCTGACATGGTCTGAAGCGGGGTGGCGTGAATCACATCTTCATCTTCTTGACTTCATCGGCAGTCAGGCCCTTCATGTCCTTGCAGGTTCCCGCCGCCACATATTTCCACTCGGCCTTGTCCATATCGACCTTGGACTGTCCGGCGCAAGAATGCACACCGGTCGTGCTGGCGCAATCGTTCTGTCCGGCCTTGGCAATGCCGTAGCACTTTTCCTTGTCTGCAGCGAGGGCGGGGCTTGCGGCCAGCACCAGAGTCAGCAGGCTTGCGGCAGTGGCGGCGATCATCGTGGTCTGTTTCATAAATAACTCCTTCAGGTTGTGAATTAAGGTGGGTTCATCAAGCCCG
>CAKZJN010000309.1 GCA_936943465.1 uncultured Rhodoferax sp. | reverse complement strand
TCGCTGCACGTCAAGGCCACCATGATGAAGGTGTCCCACCCCATCGTGTTCGGCCACTGCGTCAAGATTTTCTACAAAGACGCCTTCGAAAAACACGGTGCCGTGTTCAAGGAACTGGGCGTTAACGTCAACAACGGCATGGCCGACCTGTACGGTAAGATTGCCACCCTGCCGCAAAGCCAGCAGGATGAAATCAAGCGCGACATCCACGCCTGCCACGAGCACCGTCCCGAACTGGCCATGGTGGATTCCGCCAAGGGCATTACCAACTTCCACTCGCCCAACGACGTGATCGTGGACGCTTCCATGCCCGCCATGATTCGCAATGGCGGCAAGATGTGGGATGCCAACGGCCGACTGAAGGACGTCAAGGCCGTGATGCCCGAATCGACCTTCGCCCGTATTTACCAGGAGATGATCAACTTCTGCAAATGGCACGGCGCGTTCGACCCCAAGACCATGGGCACCGTGCCCAACGTCGGCCTGATGGCCCAGCAGGCCGAAGAGTACGGCTCGCACGACAAGACTTTCGAGATCACCGAAGACGGCATTGCCAACATCACCGACCTGAACACCGGCGAAGTGCTGTTGAGCCAGGACGTGGAAGCCGGCGACATCTGGCGCATGTGCCAGGTGAAGGACGCTGCCATCCGCGACTGGGTCAAGCTGGCCGTCAACCGCGCCCGCAACTCCGGTATGCCGGTGGTGTTCTGGCTCGACCAGTACCGCCCGCACGAAGCGCAATTGATCACCAAGGTCAAGATGTACCTGCACGAGCACAACACCGCCGGTCTGGACATCCAGATCATGAGCCAGGTGCGTGCCATGCGTTACACGCTGGAGCGCGTGGTCCGCGGCCTGGACACCATCAGCGCCACCGGCAACATCCTGCGTGACTACCTGACCGACCTGTTCCCGATCATGGAACTGGGCACCTCGGCCAAGATGCTGTCCATCGTTCCGCTGATGGCGGGCGGCGGCATGTACGAAACCGGTGCCGGCGGCTCGGCTCCCAAGCACGTGCAGCAACTGGTGGAAGAAAACCACCTGCGCTGGGATTCCTTGGGTGAATTCCTGGCGCTGGCAGTTTCGCTGGAAGACCTGGGCCTGAAGACCGGCAACAAGCAGGCCATCATTCTGTCCAAGGCACTGGATGCTGCCACCGGCAAGTTGCTCGACAACAACAAGGGCCCATCGCCCAAGACGGGGCAGCTCGACAACCGTGGCAGCCAGTTCTACCTGTCCATGTACTGGGCACAGGAACTCGCAGCGCAAACCGAAGACGCCGCACTGGCAGCTAAATTTGCCGGACTGGCCAAGAACCTGGCCGCTAACGAAGCCAAGATCGTGGCCGAATTGGCTGAAGTGCAGGGCAAGCCGGCCGACATTGGCGGCTACTACCTGGCCGACAAGGAAAAGGTCACTGCGGTGATGCGTCCCAGCGCGACCTTCAACGCCGTTCTGGCTGGCAAGTAAAGCGACCACGAACTGCGGCACAGCCGCAAATAAGAAGGGGGCAGCGATGCCCCCTTTTTTATAGTTCCGTGCTGGCCTTAGGGCGTTTCGGTCGGTTGGTCCGGCGAAACGCCCAATTCGGCACAAAGCTTCAGCACGGTAGCGCGCAGCGACCGCACTTCCGCCTCCAGCTTTTCCAGGCGCTCGGATGCGCCCACGCCGCCCGCTATCGAGCGGCCGGTATCCAGCGTCGAAACGTCCACCTCACCGCACAGCAGGTGCGCCCAGCGCTGCTCGCGTGTACCGGGCAGACGGGGCAGCTTGACCACCAGCGGGCCGCCTTTTTCGGGCGAGCGCTCCAGCAGTTCGTCCAGAAAACCTTCAACCGACGAAATATCGGCAAACTTGTACCAACGCTCGGTGTTCAGGCGCAGCTCTCCCGCTGTCTGGGGGCCGCGCAGCATCAGCATACCCAGCAGCACCGCCGCTTGTTCATACACACCGACGCCGCGCTGGAAGTTGTGGGTGTATTTGGTGGTGCGTCCACCGGCGGTTTCATGCACCAGCCCCTGGTCGCGCAGGCTGGCCACGGCCGTGGCTACCTGGGACTCATCCAGTTCCATCAAGGGCTCCCGGCTGGTCTTCTGGTTGCAACCCAACATGAGGGAATTGAGCGAGAGGGGGTAGCTGTCGGGTACGGTGCGTGCCTTTTCCATCAGGGTGCCCAGCACACGTGCTTCAACGTCGGTTAACAGAGGGCGAACAGGATTAGTTGTGGTGGTCATAAGGGTGAGACAGGGGTTCCGGCCCATTCTATCGACGCGGCATGTAGGCAGACCAAGCGTACGAAAAGCACAACGCCACCCTGATCCATCGTTTGACAAACATCAATTCAACTGAGACTGATGGCCCCGAACCATGGCCTTCTTGCGTGCGCGATGCTACATTGCCATCAAAACAAACACTGCGAACGGCCCAACGGAGAGAGCAAATCGGTTCATGGTTTTTCTGCGCAATACCTCCATCACGACGCGGGTCACCTTGTACACCCTGCTGATCTTTGTGACCAGCATCTGGGCGGTCGCGTTGTATGCGGGAACCATGTTGCGCAAGGACATGCTGCAGCATCTGGGCGATCAGCAGTTTTCTTCTGTTGCCATCATTGCCGATGAAATCAATGACGACTTCGCTGCACAGATCGCATTGCTTGACCAGGTGGCAACCCACCTCGGAACGCAAATGCAGCTTGGAAGGCGTTCACCCCAGGCCCTGCTGGAAGAGCAATTTACGCTGAATGGAATCTTCAATGCAGGTGCCTACATCGCCCAGCCGGACGGCACGGCCATTGCCAGTATTCCCCTCAGCATCCCTCGGATGGGCCTCAACTATCTGGAACGGGACAATGTGGCTGCTGCCCTGAAAGACGGCAAGTCGGGGGTGGGTCAACCTGCCATCGGCAAGGCCCTTCATTCACCCGTGATTTCGGTTGCAGTCCCGATTCGCGCCCCCCAGGACGGACGCGTGATCGCCGCGCTGGTCGGTGTTGTGGATCTTGGGCAACCCAACTTTCTCGACAAAATCAACTCCCACACCTACGGCAAAACCGGCGGCTACCTGCTGCTTGCACCGCAACAGCGACTGGTGGTAACTGCCACCGACAAGGCCCGCGTGATGGAGCAGTTGCCGGCGGCGGGCGTGAACCCGCAGATCGATAAATTCATGGCAGGTTACGAAGGCAGCCAAATTCTCAAGACCCCCGCGGGCATGGAGGTACTGGCATCAGCGAAGAACCTGAGTGTGGTGCCCTGGAAGGTATCGGCCATGTTGCCCACGGTGGATGTCTTCTCGCCCGTGGTGGCCATGCAAAAGCGAATTTTCGAAGCAGCACTTTTGTGCACCCTGCTGGCCGGTGTGGCGATCTGGTGGCTGCTGCGCAAGGAGTTGACGCCCATGTTTGAGGCCGCGCATTCGCTGGCCCATTGGACCGATCTGGAGCACGCCGACCGGGCCATCACCATCAACCGCAATGACGAAGTGGGTCAACTGCTTCAAAGCTTCAACCAGATGCTCGGAGCCCTGCGTGAGCGGGAGCAGCAGTTGCGTGAAAGTGAAACCCGATTTCGCACCCTGATGGAACAAATTCCCGGTGTGGCCGTACAAGGCTACACGCTGGACGGCACCGTCACCTTCTGGAATAAGGCCACCGAGCGGCTCTATGGTTTCAGCCGCGATGAGGCGCTAGGCGCCAATATGCTGGACCTGATCATTCCCACCGAAATGCAAGGATCGGTGCGCGAGGCGATGCAGCATATGGCCGAGACCGGAGTGCCGATCCCCACGGCTGAAATCTCGCTCGCAACCAAGGGGGGCAGCCGGGTTTCGGTGCTCTCGAACCATGGATTGCTAACGCCCATTGGCAAACCACCCGAACTGTTTTGCATGGACATTGACCTGAGCGAAGTGCGCAAGGCACAAGCGCAAATGGCCTTGCTGACCGCCCGGCTGCAAGTCAGTGAAGACCGATTGACGCGCATTCTTGACGCGACGCAAATGCACATCTGGGCCTTTAACGGCACCAGCTACACCTACTTCAACAAACAGTGGTTTGAATTCACCGGCATGGATCCCAATGTGCCCTGGACACTGGACAGTTGGTCGGCACTGGTTCACCCCGATGACTTGACGCAGAGTCTGGAAATCTGGCAGGCCCATTGGCATAGCAAGACCGAGCACGACAACCAGTTTAGGCTGCGCCGCCACGACGGCGTGTACCGCGACTTTTACTGCCATGTCGTGCCGGTGCGCGACAGCCACGGCCTGTTCCAGTACTTCCAGGGCTTTAACCTCGACGTAACCGAGCGCAAGCAGATGGAAGAACAGGTACGCCAATTGGCGTTCTACGACACACTGACCCATTTACCGAACCGGCGGCTGCTCGAAGACCGGCTGGCCCATGCCATGGCCGTCAACAAACGCAACGATATATTCGGCGCGTTGATGTTTCTGGACCTGGACAACTTCAAGCCGCTCAACGATGCCCACGGCCACGCGGTGGGCGACATGCTGCTGACCGAAGTGGCCAGCCGCTTGAACCAATGCCTGCGCCAGATGGACACGGTAGCCCGCTTTGGTGGCGATGAGTTTGTGGTGATGCTCAGTGAGTTGACGCGCGACAAAGAGGCCTCTACCGAACAGGCATGCCTGGTGGCCGAAAAGATCCGCCTCAGCCTGATGGAACCCTACCGGCTGACCATTAAGCAAGCGGGACATGCCGACTTGGAAGTGGAGCACCAATGCTCTGCCAGCGTGGGCGTGGTGCTGTTCCGCGGACAGGAAAGTAGCCAGTCGGACGTGATCAAGTGGGCCGACCGTGCCATGTACCAGGCCAAGGACGCCGGCCGCAATCGGGTGCACTTTTACCCGACCTGATCGGGTGTTCGCGTTGCTGACTTGTGTTCCAACCTACCGGGCGTAGACGGGAGTGGGAGGGACGTTGTGGTGCGGGGCCTATAGTCCGGCTCATGCCCAATTCTTCTCTTCTACGCCCTTTGCTGGTTCGGCCCCGGCTGCTCATCAGCTTGGGCGTGGGCTTGCTTGGCGCTTTGGCACTGCCAAATTCCGAGGTCACTGCGCCGGTAACCCGTGCGCTGATTGGCTGGAATATTGCCGCGCTGCTGTATCTGGTGCTGGCCTTGCACATGATGTTTCGCTCATCCCATGCCCGCATGCGCGCACGCGCACTGCTGGAAGACGAAGGCAGCAAGGTCATTCTGTTTCTGGTGATTGCAGCGGCATTGGCCTGCGTGGGGGCCATCGTGGCGGAGCTGTCCATGGTCAAAGGTCTGCACAGCGAATTGCGCTTCGCGCACTTCGGCCTGACCATGCTCACGCTGGTCAGTTCATGGGCATTTACCCAAACGATGTTTGCCCTGCACTATGCGCACGACTACTACGCCACCGCCACGCACGGAACCCACGGTGGGCTGGACTTTCCCGGCAGCGAGCCGCCGGACTACGGGGACTTTTTGTATTTCGCACTGGTAATCGGTACTTCGGCGCAAACGGCCGATGTGGGCATCAGTAGCCGCGCCCTGCGCCGCACGGTGACCGTGCACTGCGTGCTGGCCTTTTTCTTCAACACCACCTTGCTGGCGCTGGCCATCAACATTGCGTCGGGCCTTTTCTAGCGCCACCCAAGCCAGGAGCGCCTAAGTGCCGGTCTAATGCAGCGAGTGCACCGCTCTTTGCTGGGGTGTACGTTCGACATGCCGGAAGGTTTGCATGCGCGCAGGCTCAGGAAAGGTCAGCATGAGCGCTTCCAGCTTGGCCACCAGCGCATCCACCTTGGCCAGGAACTCGTCCTTGCTGACGCAAGGGTTCTGGGTAAATATTTGGGTGGAGTGGTCGGCCAGGTCCAATTCATCGGCCTGACGGGCCCAACTGCGCACTTCGCAGTACGCAAGCAGGGCAAGTCGCCCTAGCTCTTGGTTCCTGCGCGCGTAGTGCAGGTCCGCAAGCAAGTCTTCGAGCCCGTTTCGGATACTGGATGATTGGATCATGGTGCGTTGCAGCATAGGGCCGGCGTCTGACCTTTTTCTGACAAGTTGCTGGCAGTCTGCTGTCAGTTCTAGAGCCATAGCCTCAAACGCTTTACACCATTGATACGAACAATTAGCACTCACTACATAGGAGTGCTAATATCATTGGCATGAACACAAGGAGTTCTGCTATGACGACTGCCCTGATCCCTGCTCCACGCACCCAATTGGCCGCAGCCAACCCGTGGTCGCTGGTGCCACCGCTGGGTAATCTGGACGCCTACATCTCTGCGGCCAATCGCCTGCCCATGCTCACCCTCGAGGAAGAGCAGGAGTACGCACGCAAATTCAAGAACGAGAACGACCTGGAAGCTGCAGGTAAGTTAGTGCTCTCTCACTTGAGGCTGGTGGTGTCGGTTTCGCGCCAGTACCTGGGCTACGGTCTGCCGCATGGCGACCTGATTCAGGAAGGTAATGTAGGCCTCATGAAGGCGGTCAAACGATTCGACCCGGATCAGGGTGTGCGGTTAGTCAGCTATGCCATGCACTGGGTTAAAGCCGAGATCCATGAATACATCCTAAAGAACTGGCGCATGGTCAAGGTGGCCACCACCAAGGCGCAGCGCAAGTTGTTCTTCAACCTGCGTTCCATGAAGCAGCGCTTCAAGAGTGACGACGCTGCGGCCGACCTGGGAACCCACCGTGACACGCTCAATCCCGAGCAGGTCAACGCCATGGCGCGCGAGCTCAATGTCAAGCCGGAAGAGGTGCTGGAGATGGAAATGCGCCTGTCTGGTGGCGATGTGCTGCTGGACCCCAGCCCCTCCGACGATGGCGAAGACGCCTATGGCCCGATTGCCTACCTGACCGACACCAACCACGAACCGGTTGCGATGATTGAAGCCCGCCAGCGCGATGTATTGGCAACTGACGGCATCGCCACCGCGCTGGATAGCCTGGATGCGCGCAGCCGCCGTATCGTGGAAGAACGCTGGCTCAAGGTCAACGACGACAACTCCGGCGGCATGACCCTGCATGACCTGGCTGCCGAGTACGGTGTCAGCGCCGAGCGGATTCGCCAGATTGAAGTGGCGGCCATGAAGAAGATGAAGTCAACCCTGGCCGCTTTTGCCTGAGTCGACGCGGCTAAAGACCCCTAGCAAAAAGCCCCGCAAGCGCAAGCTTCCGGGGCTTTTTTTGTGTGTGATGCCGTTCGACTCAGGCGCCCTTGAGTAAGGTCTGCAGGTCCTTGGCCAGCACATCTTTGGGAGTGCCATAGCGGGAAAACAAGCGTATCTGGCCTTTGGTGTCGTACACGTAACTGCCAGCGGAATGGTCCATGCTGTAGCTGGTGGGCGTCTTGCCTTCCACCTTCTTGTAGTAGATCTTGAAGTCCTTGGTTAGCGCTTCCAATTTTTGGGGCGGAGGCACAAGAGCCAAAAACGCGGGATCAAAGTTCTCCATGTAGGCTTTGAGCATTTCAGGCGTGTCGCGGTCCGGGTCTACCGTAACAAACAGGACTTGCAGGCGGTCGCCGTCGGCGCCCAGCATCTTCTTGATTTCAGCCATGTCCGCCATCGTGGTGGGGCAGACATCAGGGCACTGGGTATAGCCAAAGAACATCACCACCACCTTGCCGGCAAAGTCGGTCAGGTGCCGCAGTTTGCCGTTGTGGTCATTGACCTCAAATCCCTTGGCGTATTCGGCACCCGTAATGTCAACTGCGTTGAAGCTGGGTTTGGGCTCTGAACAACCCGCCGACAGAAGGGCGGC
Organism: uncultured Rhodoferax sp.; assembly: GCA_936943465.1. Classification (GTDB taxonomy): domain Bacteria; phylum Pseudomonadota; class Gammaproteobacteria; order Burkholderiales; family Burkholderiaceae_C; genus Allorhodoferax. Next base: position 3,106 of record CAKZJN010000309.1, on the reverse strand, counting down.
TCCCAGAAGGCTGATCGAGGCAAATTGGATGAGGTGGCGGCGTTTAGTCATGCCGTCTATTTTCGCCTAAAGCAGGTAATGGTCCAGTAGCAAGGCAGCAAAAAGAGCGCTGAGGTGGATCAAGGAAAAGCGGAATGTCTTGCGCGACAACTCATCGGAATAGTGGCGCAACAGTTTCAGACCATAGCCACAAAAACCCAAACTTAAGCCAACCGCCACCAGCAGGTAAAGCCAGGAGCTCATGCCGTACACGAACGGCAACAAGCAAGCGGCAAAGAGCACCAGCGTGTACAGGAAAATTTGCAGCCGGGTGAACTCACTGCCGTGGGTGACCGGCAGCATGGGCAGGCCGGACTTGCGGTAGTCCTCCACCCGGTAGAGGGCCAGTGCCCAGAAATGCGGCGGCGTCCATAGGAAGATGATGAGAAAAAGAATCAGCGCCTCCGGGCCGACGTCACCGGCCATGGCGGCCCAACCGAGCACCGGCGGCATGGCACCCGAGGCACCACCGATCACAATGTTTTGTGGCGTGAGCGGCTTCAAGATCACGGTGTAAATCACGGCATAGCCGACAAAGGTGGCGAAGGTCAGCCACATGGTGAGCGGATTCACCCACCAGTACAAAATGGCCGAGCCCAGGGCGCACAGAAGGGCTGAGAAGACCAGGGTTTGGGTATCGCTGAGTTCACCGCGTGCCGTCGGTCGCCAGGCGGTCCGCTTCATGCGGGCGTCAATGCCTTTTTCCACAATGCAATTGAATGCGGCCGCCGCTCCCGCCACCAGATAGACACCGGCGCAGGCCAGGGCCATGGTGCCGCTTTGGGCCAGCGTGGGCAGGCCCGGCACGGCCAGCACCATGCCAATCAGTGCGCAAAACACAATCAACTGAATGACACGCGGCTTCGTTAGTGCGTGGAACTGGCGCATCACCTGCACGCCGGGGGACGGGGTGGCATTGCTCATGCGGTTTGGTCCTTCAAACGAATTGCCGTCCCCATCCACACCAGCACCGCCACCATGGCTCCCGCGCCGCCACTGTGCAGCATGGCCGCCGCGATGGGCCAGTCCAGCACCACATTGCTAAGGCCTGTGAGCACCTGCAATACCAGCAGCCCGACCAGAATGCGCGCAGGTTTCTGCAAAGCGCGTTGCCGCATCAATCGCCAGGCTAGACCGGCAAGCACCAGGGCCGTTACCAAGGCGAGCATGCGATGCGCCATATGAATGGCAGTCAGCGTTTGGAGGGTCACGATACTGCCGTCGCCGTGCTCACCCAAGGGGCGCCAGATTTCGAGGGCTCCCGCAAAATTCATATCGGGCCACCAACTGCCCTGGCAGGTCGGAAAATCGCCACACACCAGCACCGCGTAATTGGTGCTGACCCAGGCACCGGAGGTAGCCTGTAGCAACAATAAACCCAGCGCCACCGTGATGGCCGATCGCATGCCAGCAGATGTTGCGAAATGCCCCTCCACACGAAAGGCGCCCAGTTTCACCGCCTGCACCACCAACAGCGCCAACAATGCGTAAGCCCCCAACAGATGCAGACTGACGATGGCGGGGAATAGCTTCATGGTGACGGTAAGTGCCCCAAAGGCACCCTGAACGCACACCCAAACCAGGGTTGCCGTAGGCCACCAAGGGCTGATTACGGAGCGTGCGCCGAACCACGCCAGCAAGGTCAGCAACACGATCAGAGCACCCACCGCCGTTGCCAGATAGCGATGCACCATCTCAATCCAGGCTTTTTGATGCGTTACGGGGCCAGTGGGCAAGGCTTCCTGGGCCGCAGAAATATCCGCGTGGGCGGCCAGTGGATTGCTTTGTCCATAACAGCCAGGCCAGTCCGGGCAACCCAGGCCGGAATCGGTCAGCCGGGTGAAGGCGCCTACCAGAATCAGGTCCAGGGTTAGAAACAAAATCAATACCGTCAGGGCAGTTTGGCGGCGTTGCGCAGAAGCCCCACGCTGGCGCAGCCAGACCCAGGCGGCAGGCAGGCAGGCCAGCACAGCACCAAACCCCATCAGGGCTCCGGCGGGCGACAGGTTGTAAAGCGCCGTTGCAGACATGCTTAGCGACCCGGAGGATCCCAGTTGATGGACGCCTTCAACAAACGGTCAAGGTCCCGCCGCGCCTTGGCGGCAGAGGCACCATCAAAGCTTGCTGGAAATCGCATCATGGTGTTGCCCAGCGGGTCCACCACATAGATATGCCCATCCGTCGGCTTGCCGGCAGCCGGCGCAAGCCATTGCTCAAAAACCGACGCCTGCACCCGCAGCACGGTGGCGTCTTTGAGCAAGGTCTGCAGCGAGTCCGGCGGTGTTTGGCCGTCTGCCAGCAGCACGATCCAATCCACCCGGTCGCGGTCTTTGTTCAGTGTTTCCCGCAACTGGTGGTGCAGGAACAGGCGTTGCTGGCAGGGTGCGTCACAGCCAGAAAGCATCGGGCTGACCAACAGCCATTGGCGCTTCAGCGACTCCAACGCAACAGGCTTCCCATCGAGGCTGGTTGCCTGCAATGCGCCTACAGGCCGTACCGGCTGGATCAACTCGCCTAAAGCGCCTTTGCCCTGCGGGCGCACCACAAAGTAGGCAAAGTAGGCGGCGATGACCGGCAGCGAGCAGACCAGCATGATGGCCAGCAGTTTCCAGCGGCCATTGACGACCGCGCGCTCCGACGCGGCCTCTTGCGGGCTGGGCAGCGAATGCACCACCAGGCCCAACGGCTCGTCTTCAATCCGGTGCGTCATGCGGACTCTTTCTTGCGCAGGCTGGCTACGCCGTAAAAAATGAGCAAGGCTGCGGCCATACCGAACCATTGCATGGAATAACTCTGGTGCATGGCCACACGGTCTTCCGGCGGCGGCCATTTGCGAACCAACGTGTCGGTCGCCCCCACATCGCTCTGCAACACCACCACCGGCTGCAGAACGCCCGGGTAGGCTTTTTCAAAGCGTTCCGGGTCCAATCGGGTCCACAGCGCCGGGTTGGCATCTTCGTGTTCGGGCATCAGGAAAAACTTCTTTCCGGAAGGCACGTCGGCCACGCCGTTGATCTCGATTTCGCCGGTCGGAGTGAGCACCGAAGGCAAATCACTGCTCCGGTCG
>CAKZJN010000308.1 GCA_936943465.1 uncultured Rhodoferax sp. | reverse complement strand
CCAAAGCAGACTCCGCCAGCCAATGCGCTACACGCGCACTGGCTGTGCAAAAAACGGAAGGGGGATCAGCCCGTGCAGACGATGGTGGCAACAGCCGAGTTGGCTGTCGTGCCGCCGCTGTGGGTCAGGGTGACCCCAACGGTACCGCCGGCAGCGGTGCAAGAACCTTGCGAAGAAATCTTGAAGGCGGCATCCCAAGTGGCCATTCCGCCAGTCAGGCCGTTTGCAGGCGTTGCGCCAGACACGGCAATCGACTGCGAATTCTTGGCTTGGGCAGCAGCGTAGTTAATGGCTGCGTAGGAAGACAGTGCGCCTGCGGCACCGGCGATGGAGGCGGTACGGGCATCGGAGCCCAGATCCACAAACTTGGGCAAGGCAACAGCAGCCAGCACACCCAAAATCACAATCACCATGACCAGCTCAATCATGGTAAAGCCTCGTTGCTCAGTTTTCATCATATTCGCCTTTCTTCCGTATTTACGTTGGATACCGGTTGTTGAACATTGATCCCCGCGGGGCATCATACTGACTTTCAGCAAGGCTCCAGAAGGATTGACCGACTTTTTTGGAGGACCGAAGTGAAAAATGTTGCATTTGCGTATCAGTCCACCGGTTGCCCGGCCCACTGGTAGTTTTGCATGGGATTGATCTGCAAAGGGCCGGGCGGCGGCGAGATGCGGAACCAGATGGTGCGCGCATCGTCGGGCGTGTTCAGGCCATAGGGATACAGCGGCTCGTAGCCAATGCAATAGCAAAACGAATCAAAGACCCAGGTCCCCGGTTGCATCACCTGCCCCTTGGCACTGGCCAACGCACCGGCATAGTTACCCGGCAGGTGGTCCAACAGCAAGAACGGATTGCGTTCTACCGGCACCGAAGCGTCGGTGCGCTCGGCCTGGCGCTTCAGAAAATCGAACAACAAGCTGGTGCGTAGGGAACCGAGCGTGGTTTTAACGGCAGCCATTTCTCCTTGCGCCTGCACCGATCGGAATTCGCGAAAGAAGTAGCCAATGACGATCAGCACCACCACCAGCATCAGGCTCCACTCCAGGGCCCTTCGGGAGTAATCGCGCCGCATGGTCAGCCGCCCCCCTTGCCCATGGCCGCCTGCCCCAGGCTCCAAAGCGGCAGGAATACACCCAGGGCCAATACCAACACCAGTGCCGCAATGATGGTCAGCAAAATCGGTTCGATGGCAGCCGACAGGCCCTTGATGGCGTAGTCCGTGTCGCGCTCATACATGTCGGCAATCTCGAACAACAGGTTGTCGAGTTCACCGGTTTCTTCACCCACATTGATCATCTGCAACACCACCGGGGTAAACACGCCGGTAGCGGTGGCGCAGCGCGAGATGCTTTCGCCGCGTTCAATGCCGTCGCGCATCTGCTCAATGCGGCTGCCAATGTAGGCGTTGTCCACCGTCTGCGCCACAACAGTCAGAGCCTGCACTAGCGGCACCCCGCTTTGACTGGACAGTGCAAAGCTGCGCGCAAAGCGTGACAGGGTGGCCTTGAGAATAATCTCGCCCACGATGGGCAATTTGAGTTTGCGGGCGTCCCAGTTGTAGCGGCCCTGGGGCGTTCGCAGGTACGCGCGCACCGCCATGACCACGGCCACGACGACGGCGATCAGCATCGGCCACCAGTTAATCATCCAATTGGAAAAACCCAGCAGGCCGCGCGTCAGCAAAGGCAACTGCGCGTTGAAGCCCGCAAACACTTTGGCGAACACCGGGATCACAAAAATATTCAGCACCACGACCGCCATGGCCATGGCGATCATCACGAAGGTGGGGTAGCGCATGGCCTGCTTAATGCGCTCACGCACATCGCGCTCAAACTCCATGTGCTCGTTCAGGCGCAGAAAGACTTCGGTCAGGCGGCCGGTCATCTCGCCTACCCGCACCATCGAGATATAAAAAGCACCAAACAATGCCTGGTGTCGGGCCAGCGCGGTGGACAGTTCACGCCCCTGATCCAGGCTGGACCGAATGTCTTTGAACAAGTCCACCATGGCCGGTTTGGTGGCCGAAGCCTGCAAACCCGCAAAGGCGCGCAGGATGGGCACGCCAGCCTTGTTGAGGGTGTACATCTGGCGCGAGAACACCAGCAGGTCATCGACCACAATCGGCTTTCGGTTCAAACGCGCCAACAGGCTATCGCCCTGCTCCGCCTTGGGCGCGTCGGCCAGGGCAATATGCACCGGCGAAATGCCGGTGGCCAGCAACTGGTCGGCCACCCCGCTGTCGCTCAGGGCCTCCAGTTCGCCAGAAACGGCCTCTCCCCGGTTATTGCGTCCGCGCCAGGCGTAGGTGGCCATGCGCTTTAGGCCTCCGCGTCCGCAGCATCGATTTCAAAACCGATGCGCATGGCTTCGGCCAGCGTGGTGCGCCCCTGACGCACCAACTCAAGCGCGTGGTAGGGCATGGTTTGCCCTTTCATGCGGTCACGCGCGGCGCGCATGAATTCGGCCGGGTCCGCCTTGGACGCCAACTGGGTCAGCAGCGCGTCCATTTCAAACAACTCATAAACCCCCTGGCGTCCAACATAGCCAGTGCCATTGCAGGCCGAGCAGCCCACGCCGCGCATGGCCTTGACCGGCGCGCCACCAGCCAGCATGCCGGTCAGCCAACCGGCTTCTTGGGCGGTCGGCGTGTGCGGCGCGTTGCATTCGCGGCAGTTAAGGCGAACCAAACGTTGGGCAATCACGCCCTGCAGCGAGGTGGACACCATGAACGAAGGCACGCCCATGTCGAGCAAACGAAACGGGGTGCTAATGGCGTCGCGGGTATGCAAGGTGGACAGCACCAAGTGCCCGGTGATGGCGGCGCGCAAGCCGATTTCGGCGGTTTCCGCATCGCGCATTTCGCCCACCAGAATTACGTCCGGGTCCTGGCGCAGGCAGGAACGCAGCACCTTGGCAAAGGTGAGTTCAATTTTTTCATTGACCTGCACCTGGGTCAGCCCCGGCAGGCGGTATTCCACCGGGTCTTCCACGGTAATGACCTTGAGCTCGGCGGCATTCACCTCGGCCAGCGCTGCATACAGCGTGGTGGTCTTGCCGGAACCAGTGGGTCCGGTGACCAGCACCATGCCCGAGGTACGCCCCAGCAGGTCGCGAAAGCGCGCCAGCATGTCGGGCGGCATGCCAATCGAATCAAGCCGGCGCATCCCGGCGCCCTGCACCAGCAGGCGCATCACCGCCGATTCGCCGTAGTTGGTCGGCAGGGTCGAAAGACGCACATCAATGGTGTGGTCCTTCAGGCGCACGCTAAAGCGGCCGTCCTGGGGCAGCCGCTTTTCAGAAATATCCAGCCCCGCCATCAGCTTGAGGCGCTGCGCCAGTGCGCTGCCAATGCGCTTGTCGGCCTGGGTTTGCACTTGCAGCACGCCATCCACACGCACCCGGATTTGCAGACTGGTTTCCTGGGGCTCGATGTGCACATCGGAGGCGCCCACCTGCATCGCATCTTCAAACAGCGACTGCAGCAAACGCACCACTGGCGCGCCTTCGGTGCCCACCGAAGCGGTCAGCTCGCCGAAATCCACCGCATCGCCCAGGTCTTTTTCCAGGGCGCGGGCCAGGCCGCTGATTTCCTCAGTGCGCCGGTACAGGCGGTCAAAAGCCGCCGCCAGTTGCCCTTCCGGCACGGCCGCGATGGCAATGTTGCGCTTGAGAATGCGGGTGAGTTCGTCGTAGGCAAACAGGTCCAGCGGGTCGGCCAGGGCGACCAGCAGCACATCGCCCTTGTCTTCGAGGGTCAGCGCCTTGAAACGCCGGGCCACCGCTTCGGGCAACAACTTGATGACATCGGCGCGGAACGGGAATGTCTTGAGGTTGACAAAGGGGATGCGCAACTGCCGGGCCAATCCATTGGCCAGCAGCTCTTCCGTGATGATGCCGGTTTCGATCAGCAGCCGGCCCACTTTCTTGCCGGTGGTGCGCTGCAAATCGAGGGTTTGCTGAAGCTGCTCCTGCGAGATCAGCTTCTGCTGCACCAGCACGTCACCCAAACGCAGCTTCTCGGGCCGCCCGGGAGCGGGGCGCGGTGCTTCGTTAGCTGTGGGCGTGCCAAGCGCTGTGGCGGCCAGGTTCATGCGCAGTTCCTTTTACGGTGTGCCAAAAATGATAGCACGCAGATGCGCACCTCCATCCAGAAGCAGGGCCGAACAGGCAACATCTTCGCCATGCCCCTTCCAAAGCCGTTTTGCATCAATAATGGCCGCCAGAGTAAATGCAACCGCTCCACCGCCTTGCGCATAATTTGCCAAAATTGATAAATTTTTTGCTATGCAGACATTCCGGTTCTTAATGGCTTTCCGCGCGCTGCGCTGGGGCATGCTCCTGGTGCTGTCCTTGGCGTGGTCGCAAGCCGCGCTGGCTGCCGGTGCCTGCTCGGCCTACAAGGGGCAGGTTCTTCTCAACGAATTGCGCATTGGCTCCACCAGTTCGCTCAACAAACTCAACCAGATTGAGCTTTACAACCGATCCAATGTTGCCCAGTCGGTGTGGCAAAACTGGAAGCTGGTGATGAACTACGCAAGAAGCGGCAATACACCAACCGCCTATGGCCCCTACTTGCTCAGCACAGGCTTTTCTGCCCAGGGGCAGTTCATCTACAACAGCAGCAAGGCGCTTTACCTGCGTAACCGTAACGGACGCATGGTGGATGTAGCTTTGTTGGATCAGAACGGTGACTTCGTTGACTACGTCGCCATCAACGGCAAGATGCAAACCGTTCCCGGTTGCTTTGGCAGCACCACACAAATCAATACCAATACCAGTTCCTCCAGGGTCGGCGATGCCATGCGTCTGCCAGACGGAGGCACTTGGCCGAGCACGATTAGCAACACCTCGGTGAACACCATCGGCATTACCAATGTGTGCTCCAGTGGGGTCAGCGACCTGGTGGTATCCAACGGGGTGGACATCGCATCCCCGACGGCCCTCGTCACGCCCGTCACGTACACGGTGTCCGCATTCAACAAAAGTTGCACGAACATCCTTGCCAACGTGCAAGTCACCGTCACCAATATCTCTGCCACCAATTTCGACGGTCTGACCTACACGCCGTCCGGTAGCACCACGACGTCGCCATCCGGTAGCAACCGGACCTGGACTATCGGCACCCTGGCGCCTGGCGCGGTGGCCACACTGACGATCACCGGCACGCCCATCAACGTAGGCACGCTGTCCACGGTGGCCACGGGAACCAGTACATCCAGCCTGGTCAACACTGCCGACGACAGTGCCACCGCGACGATTGCGGTCAAAGACGCCAATTACGTCGGTTTTGATGTGCTGACCGACAGCATCACCGAAGGCAGCACGACCACCTACTCCGCATCGATTTCCAGCGACTTGGAGGCCGGCGCCAACATCACTGTCAACTACACCATCAGCGGCACTGCAGGAAGTGGGGACACGAATTTGCCGGCTTCAGGCAGCGTCACGATTACGCCGAGCAACGCTGACAACCCGCAAAGCACAAGCATCGACTTCACGGTCAAAAACGACTATGCCTACGAGCCCACCAAGTCGATCGTTTTGACCATTACCAGCATTAGCAGCACGGACAGGACCGTCAAGTTGGCCACCGCAGACAACGTCATGACCATCAGCTTGCTAGATGACGAACCGCTTCCCACCGACACGGTGGTGGTGCGAGGCTATGGGACACAAGCCGGCGGCGTGGGGCCGTTTATGGAACTTTGGCTCAACGGCACCAAGGTGGGCGAGGCCAACGTCAGCGCCACCACCGTCACCGAATATGCGTTTCCCGTGGCCCTGCCCGACACCGGCACGGCCGCCATTGATGTGGTGTTCAACAACGACGCAAACATAGGCGGTGCAGACCGCAACTTGTTGGTCAATTCCGTGCGGGTGCGCGGCCAGGTGCTATTGCCGACGGACGCGGGCGTCACCTACGACAAAGGGCTAGGGGCGCTGGCAACTGACGGGGTCGATGTGATTGCCGGGCAAGTTTCCATGTCGTGGAACGGTGCCTTGCGCTTTGGCGTGAACCTCACGCGACCGGCGATTGCCGAATACCACCTCGAAGAAGGTGCGCTGACCGGCACAGCGGGCGAAGTCAAAGACACGGCCGGTTACACCGGTGGGCCCTTCAACGGCAAGGCGGTGGGCAGCCCATTGCCCGTGCCTACCCGCTCCAGCCCGGCCCTGTCCGACACAGCAGGCACGTCGGGCACCTGCGGCTACGCCTCGCTAGCGGGCCCTGCCGCCGGCGGCGGAGCCATTGACATCACCGGCCTGCCGGTTTCCACCACTTCCAATGCGCAAACCACGGTGGCGTTCTGGCTGTACTGGAACGGAACGTCCACTGGACGCCCAATCGGCTGGCAAAACTACGACCTCTATTTGGCACCCTATGTTTTCGGCTTTAACACCAGCAATAGCGATGTGTACGGATTTGACCCGACCTCGCTCGCCAATGGCTGGCACCACATCGTGGCGACGTTCACCAACGGAGATGTGACGCAGAACGTGATGTATGTGGATGGCGTCAAGAAGACCCTCACCGCCATGCAGTCGGCCTTCAGTTCCACCAATGCGGTGGTGCAAAG
>CAKZJN010000307.1 GCA_936943465.1 uncultured Rhodoferax sp. | reverse complement strand
CGCGGATGGCCAGATCACCCACTTCAAGGTCATGGTGCGCCCGCTCAAGGCCGTGAACAAGCTGCACGAGTTGATGGGACGGATGCTGCAGGCGGCGCAGCAGCAGTGAGGCCGTCCGCCCTCGTTTCGCATGGCGGGGCAGTACGCCATTGAGGCCTCTGGATGGAGTTGGCAATTCAAACGTGGTGGCGGCAAGGACTGGGATTGTTAAGGGTTGTAGGATGCCCGCCCCAATGGCGCAGCAGCGATGACCCAGCCGCAGTCAACGGGTGGGCGTCGTACAAGCCTCGAGGGAGGAAACCGCGGAAACAGGGAAGCGGCGCCTGTTCAGGTCACAGCGCTATGGGGATTTGAATTCCCGCGCGAGTCCCGAGAGCGGTGCACATCGCGGCAGTCCAACTGCCCATTACGCCGATAGCTCTGTGCATTGGCAATCGGCAGCGCAAATTCCATTGGTTTTGAGAGCGCCACGGACCACAAAACCCCCTGCGGCGCTCCGCGGCAAACCCCACCCCTTGCGGCCCGCTGTGAAGCAAGGTCGGCACAGGTTCCGGTCGCGCTGGAATGCGTGATTTCATGGGCCTGCCTTCACCACTGGTGGCGCACGAATGGACTGTCCGGCGCGCAAGAACGTCTCGATGATGAGCATGGCCGCACCGCAGTGCGAACACACAAAGGTCGCCCGCTCTGTCTTTGCTGGCTCCATGGTTGTCCGGGCATCCGTGGATGGCACATTGAGGAGGGGTGACAACCCATCACCCAGCAACTCCCGCGCCTTGGCCAGGTTCTCCCGCCGAATGGCGTTGGCCAGCAGCCCGAAGTGACGGATGCGGTGAAAGCCGCCGGGCAGGACATGCAGCAAGAAGCGGCGCATGAACTCCTCGGCGCTCAGCGTCATCGTCTTGTGGCGCGTGCTGCCCTTGTCCCGGTAGTCCTTCCAGCGAAAGGTCACGCCGCGCTCGTCCATGGCCACCAAGCGGGAATTGGAGATGGCCACCCGGTGGGTGTAGCGCCAGAGATAGGCCAGCACCGCCTTTGGTCCGGCAAACGGGCGCTTGGCATAGACCACCCACTCACATTGGCGCAGTGGCGCCAGCCACCCGGCGAAGGACTTCGGATCGGCCAGGTCGGCGTACTCGCCAAAGAACTGCAGCTGGCCGGCACGATGTGCCCTCTCCAGTTCTTCAAGGAAGCGCCTGCGGAACAAGCGCGAGAGCACCCGTACCGGCAGGAAGAAGCCCGGTTTGCAGGCCACCCACCGCTGGCCATCGGGCGAGAGCCCCCCACCGGGAACAATGCCATGCACGTGGGGGTGGTGCGTCAGGGCCGATCCCCAGGTGTGCAGGACCAGCGTCACGCCGACCTGCGCCCCCAAATGCCTGGGGTCGGCGGCAATCGTGCCCAGCACTTCAGCGGCGATCTCAAACAGCAGGCCATAGATCACGGCCTTGTTGTAATAGGCGATGTCACTGATGGGTGCGGGCAGCGTGAAGACCACGTGGTAGTAGTCCACCGGCAGGAGATCGGCCTGGCGGGCCTCAAGCCAGCGCCTGGCTGCACTGGACTGGCACTTGGGGCAGTGCCGGTTTCTGCAGGAGTTGTAGGCGGTCTGGTCGTGTCCGCAGCCTTCACAGCGCAGCACATGTCCTCCCAGTGCCGCGGTGCGGCACTGCTCAATCGCCGACATGACCTTGAGCTGGCCCAGGCTCAGGCGCGTTCGCTGGGCAAGCCGCCAGGCCGACCCGTGGGCGCGCAAGATGTCCGCCACCTCCAGGGCACCAGGCCCCATGGTGTTGGCCTATGCAGGTTGTGGGGTCTGCCGGGCCTTGGCTTGAAGGGATTCCAGCGGGCTCATCACTTCACGCAGGATGTCGGTGGCCACCTGCACGTACTGTGCGGTGGTGTCCAGGCGCTTGTGACCGAGAAGCACCTGGATCACGCGGATGTCGACCTTCTGCTCCAGCAGGTGGGTGGCGAAACTATGGCGCAGCGTGTGCATGGAGACGCGCTTGTCGATCTTGGCCAGTTCAGCCGCGTCATGGATGGCGCGGTTGAGTTGGCGGGTGCTCAAGGCCTCGATGGGGTTCAGGCCCGGAAACAGCCAGCCGCCATCAAGCATCTTGCCTTGGGCGCGGGCTACACGCCACCACACGCGCAGGCGTTCCAGCAGCACCGGGGACAGCATGGCGTAACGGTCCTTGCGGCCTTTGCCTTGCTCCACTCGCAGGGTCATGCGCTGGCTGTCGATGTCACCCACTTTGAGGGCGACGACCTCGCCGACTCGCAGGCCGGTTGCGTAGGCCAGTGACAGCGCGGTCTGGTGCTTGATGTGTCCGACGGCACCAAGCAGGCGCGCCACTTCCTCCTTGCTCAGCACCACCGGCAGTTTGTGAGGCACCCGCACCGACTGCATCTTGGCCATGGCATCAGGGCGGCCCAGCGTGACTTCGAAGAAAAAGTTCAAACCCACAATGGTGGCGTTCAGTGTGATGGGTGAGGTGCCTTCGTCCACCAGATGCAACTGGAATCGGCGCAGGTCCTCTGCGCTGGCGGTTTCGGGCGACCTGCCGATGAATTTGGCCAGTTTGCCCACCGCCCGGATGTAGGCGCTTTGGGTCTTGGGCGCCAGTTGGCGCATGCGCATGTCCTCGAGCATGCGCTGGCGCAGTGGGGAGACCCTTTGAATCGAAGATTGCATGGCTGTGCTCCTTTCGTGAACGAGGCCAATTGCCTCATTCGCCAACATAGGCACGTTCACGGCCTGTGCATACCTCAGGCGCTGGATCCGGGGCTACCGCGCGAGCGGTTTAGTCCATCGGCCATCAAGAGTCGGTCAAGAGCTACGGTCAAAGCAGACGCTGAGTCGATGAGATCCTCGTCAGCGGTCGCTGGCATTAGGGGGCGACATTTATCTGGCCGGCAACCATTAACGCCAGACGCGCCATTTCGCGGCCCCTTAATCGCTACAACCGTTGCTGGCACCATGCCATTTTCAAGGCCCTACAGACCAGACGAGGCGCTTCAGTCTTCGTAGCTGGCTTGGAGTTTCCGAAAGAAAGCATTCACCGCAAGCTGTACATGAGCCGCAGAGTGGGCAGCGCCCGGCACCACAGCAGCAGACACCACCCGCATCCAAGCCGACCTGCTCAAAGCCTTGAACACCGAAAGCGGCTTCACCTTCCACGAGCAAGGCGTGCCCACCCAGGCCGAAAAATCTGCCGCGAGCCGCATCGACGCGCTCTACCAAGCGCCCTATCTGGCCCACGCCACGATGGAGCCAATGAACTGCACCGCGCAAGTCAAGGACGGCCGCGTCGAGGTCTGGGTGCCCACACAAGTGCCCCAAATGGCACGCGCCATGGCGGCCAAGGTTGCGGGCGTGAAAGAAAGCCAAGTCACCGTGCATGTGACGCTCTTGGGCGGCGGTTTTGGCCGCAGGCTCGAAGTCGACTTTGTGGGCCAGGCCGTGCAAGTGGCCATGGCCTGCAATGGCGCACCGGTGCAACTGAGCTGGTCGCGAGAAGAAGACATGGGGCATGACTTTTA
>CAKZJN010000306.1 GCA_936943465.1 uncultured Rhodoferax sp. | reverse complement strand
GGAGCGTGGCGTGGCAACCCGCAGCAAGAAGAACCCCGGCAAGCGTCCCAGCAAGGGCGGTTAATCCGGCCGGATTCCGCGGCAAAACAAAGCCCTCATGCGAGGGCTTTTTTTTGTCCCAAACGGGCCTGCTGACCGGTGCACCCTAAGAAAATTGGTGCGAAGAAGGCATGCGGCGCCCCACGACATCGGCGCACCGCTTGATGTGCATCAGCCTGCGGGAGTGCCACCGCACCACAATGCTTGCAATTACAGGAGACAGCCATGTTTGAATCGGCGGAAATTGGTCACCAGGTCAGCAAGGCCCGCTACAAGGAGTTGGTCCCCGGTCTGCGTGAGGCCTTGTTGGAGGCGCAGGCCACGCTGTTTACGGAAAAGAAGGTTCCCGTCCTGATTCTGATCAGCGGCGCCGACGGCGCCGGCAAGCGTGAAACCATCAGCGTGCTCTACGAATGGATGGACCCGCGCTACCTCTCCACGCTGGCCTTTGAGGCGCCTACCGACGAAGAGCGTGAGCGGCCTGCCATGTGGCGCTATTGGCGTGCTTTGCCGCCCAAGGGACGCATCGGCATTTTCTCGGGTTCGTGGTATTCCGACCCGATTCGCATGCGCATACAAGGCGAACTCAGCGAACGCGGGCTGGATGCACGCGCCGCGCAGATCAACCGCTTTGAGACCATGCTGGTGAACGAGGGGGCCGTGGTCTTGAAGTTCTGGATTCACCTGACCAAGGAAGCGCAGCGCGCCCGTTTTGAGATGCTGCAGAGTGACCCGAACACCGCCTGGCGGGTGACGCCCTGGCATTGGGAGCGCCTGCAGACCTACGACAAGCTGCAGGAGGTTTCGAGCCACTTCTTGCGCATGACCAACACCGCCACGGCGCCTTGGGTGATTGTGGAAGGGGCTGATGACCGTTACCGCGCGCTGAAGGTTGGGCAGGTCATTCAAAGCACCTTGACCGAGCGACTGGCCCGCAAGGATACCCCCCCGGCAGCCAACCCGCCGCTGCCCCAGGCAGATGTGGACGGGCTCAACGTGCTGTCCGCTCTGGATTTGACGCAAACACTTCCAGACAAGGCATACAAGGCCGAATTGGCCCAACTGCAGGGACGCCTATCGGCACTGGCACGCGACCCGCGCCTGCGCGCGCATTCGGTGGTGGTGGCCTTTGAAGGGGCCGATGCAGCCGGCAAGGGCGGGGCCATCCGGCGCATTACTGCAGCGCTCGATGCGCGGCAGTTTCAGGTGGTTCCAGTCGCCGCGCCCACCGAGGAAGAGCGCGCACAACCGCATCTGTGGCGCTTCTGGCGGCACTTGCCCCGGCTGAACCACATGACGATTTTTGACCGCACCTGGTACGGGCGCGTGCTGGTGGAGCGGGTCGAAGGCTTTTGCTCCACCGTGGACTGGCAGCGCGCCTACAGCGAAATCAATGACTTTGAGCACGAGTTGGTGCAGGCCGGCACCATCGTGGTGAAGTTCTGGCTGCAAATCAGCCAGGAAGAGCAACTGCGCCGCTTCAAGGAGCGCGAACAAATTGCCTTTAAGCGCTTCAAGATTACCGAGGAAGACTGGCGCAACCGCGACAAGTGGGAGGCCTACCAGCACGCCATCTGCGACATGGTGGAGCGCACCAGCACCGGTGAGGTACCTTGGACGCTGGTGGAGTCCAACGACAAGAACTTTGCCCGGGTCAAGATCCTGCGCACACTGTGCGAACGCATGGAGGAGGCCTTGGAAAAGGCACCGGAAGCCACCGAGCCAGCCCTGCAAATCCCAAATTCTTCTGCCAAGGCACGCAAAGCCAGTAAGGTCGCAAAGGCGGAAAAAGCCGCCAAAGTGCCCAAAACCAAGTCGGAAAAGCCTGCCAAGGTGGGTAGTAAAAAGAAGTAACGGCGGAACACACTGCTAGCGCAACCGGGCTTTGCCGGCGCGCCGAAGTTCGACGGCATCGCTCGGGTTGGCGCTTGCTTCACCGGCGCGAAGCCTGAACAGCCGCATCGAGCTGTTCACATTCTCCACCTGGAAATGCAAGGACTTGGCCGTGGCGGCCAACTGCTCGACCATGGCAGCGTTTTGCTGCGTAATGGAGTCCATCTGCACCAGTGACTCCCGGATTTGGGAAATACCCAATGTCTGCTCATTGGAGGCGAGGCTGATGGCGTCCAGCACGGTGCTGACTTCGGTGACCGAGCCTACTGCGGTCGACATGCGCTCCATCGCCAATTTGGTCTGGCTCTCTCCGGCATCGATTCTTTCGCTGGACTCGGTAATCAGGATCCGGATTTCCTTGGCTGCGGCGGCAGTGCGCTGTGCCAGTGCCCGTACTTCGGCCGCAACCACTGCAAAGCCACGGCCTTGGTCACCCGCCCGCGCAGCCTCGACGGCGGCGTTCAGCGCCAGGATATTGGTCTGGAAGGCAACGCCCTCAATCAACTGAATGAACTCGGTAATCTTGTGGGAAGACTGAGCAATGCCGTCCATCGCCGAGGACACCGACAAGACCGCCTCGTTGCTGAGTTTGGCGACCTCCGTCGTTTGGTGCGCAAGTTCCGAACCCCGGTTGGCCGATAGGGCGCTTTGCTCCACGGTTGCGTTAATTTCTTCCATGGACGCCGCTGTTTCTTGCAGGCTGCTGGCCTGGGCTTCGGTGCGTGAGGAGAGGTCCTGGTTGCCATCGGCGATTTCCTGCACGGCAACACCAAGCTGGCGGATTTCGTCGCGTACATCACTCACGACCGTGCGCAGGTTGACCGACATTTGCATCATGGCTTGCTGCAGTTGCCCGGTCAGGCCCTCGCCGTCATGCCGAATGGCATGCGACAGGTCGCCTGCGGCAAGGTGATTGGCGTCGGCCAGCAAGGTTTGCAGCGGCCGTACCGTCATTGCTAGGGTTGACCAATATGTCAGCCCCGACAACAGGCATGCTGTCACCGCCACTAGCCACCAAGGCGCTGCCAGCACCAACTGGCTGACCAGCAAGGCAACGCTGGCCACTTGGACCCATGCCAGCTTGGCGGTCAGGCCGGGATGCAACCAGCGCTGCACCGAGCCGACGAGGTCGCGACGTACCACCTGCCCACGCTTGAGCGTGCGCACCAAGTGACCTGCATTGGCCTCGGCGCGCATTTGCGCGTAGAGACTCTCGGCCGCCGCAATTTCGGAGCGGGAAGGGGCCGTGCGTATCGACAGGTAGCCGGTCACCGTGTCGCCGTCCAGCATGGGAGTGGCATTGGCCCGCACCCAGTAGTGATCGCCATTTTTTCGGCGATTCTTGACCAGACCGGTCCATGGCAGTTGCTTTTGAATCGTGTCCCACAAGTCGCGGAATGCTTCTTCCGGCATGTCGGGGTGGCGCACCAGGTTGTGCGGCTGGCCAAGCAATTCAACGGTTGAATAACCGCTGACTTCTGCAAACGCCGGGTTGCAGTAGGTGATCCGGCCCTTCAGGTCCGTGACCGATACCAGCGTCTGATGGGACGCCAGGGTGTATTCAGTTGTGCTAACCGGTAAATTGGTTCTCATCCCTGGTCCGAATCCCTGTGTATTTGTAGTTGGCAACCCCGTTTACCAATGGCTAGCAAGGGTTGCGCCAAATATTAAGGTACCCCTTAGGGGTATCGGTGTCTATGTATTGATCCAGACAGAATGGATCCGCACAGAGGGCAGGGTAAGGCTCACCCAACGGGCGCATGCAAGCGCCCGTGGCGCTAGTAGGGTTTGAAATTTCCGCCCTGGCTGATGCCGACCTGCAGCACGGGAGACGACAACCGGGGTGCCTTGGCCCGACGATCCTGCGAGACCGCCTTGGTGGCAGAAGCCGCGACCGGCCGCTTGCTGACCTTGAAGAACGCAATGCTGCTCTGCAAAGACTGGGCTTGCCCGGACAGTTCTTCGCTGGTGGCGGCCAACTCTTCCGAGGCCGAGGCATTTTGCTGCGTTGCGCGCGCCAGTTGACTCATGGCACC
>CAKZJN010000305.1 GCA_936943465.1 uncultured Rhodoferax sp. | reverse complement strand
GCAGCTCCGGTGGCAGCACCGCAAGCAGTCACCCCAGCTGTCGGTGGTGGTGTCATCGACGTAAAAGTTCCTGATATTGGGGACTTTGCTGAAGTACCCGTGATCGAGATCTTCGTAAAACCGGGCGATACCGTCAAAGTTGACGATGCCCTAGTAACCCTGGAATCGGATAAGGCCACGATGGATGTGCCCTCTTCCGCAGCCGGGGTTGTCAAAGAAGTACTGGTCAAACTAGGCGACAAGGTCGGAGAAGGCCGTGTCATTGTCCGCCTAGAGAACAGTAGCGCCTCATCAACCAACTCAACCACCCCTGAAGCTCCTGGAAGCGTCACGAGCGATGACAATGCGCGAAGCGCGAGCGCCGCTGTACAAACAAGTACTGCAAGCGAGCGCGACAAAGCAGTGTCGAGCGCAGTCGCTTCCTCGCTACCGAGTTTACCGCTGGGCGGTGCTGTCCACGCCAGTCCGGGTATTCGTGCGTATGCACGCGAACTCGGCGTCGATCTGACACAAGTCAAAGCAACTGGCCCCAAGGCCCGCATCCTGCGCGAAGACATTACATGCTTCGTGAAGGGTGCTATGAGCACCGGCATCGTCCCCGGCAAAACGCCAGCCAGTGCTGGGGGTAGCAATGGCGGCGGCCTGGATCTACTGCCTTGGCCAAAGGTCGATTTCGCTAAATTCGGCCCGGTCGAAGTACAGGCGCTCTCTCGCATCAAGAAAATTTCCGGACAAAACCTCTCCCGTAACTGGGCAATGATTCCGGCGGTGACGTATCACGAAGATGCCGACATTACCGATCTGGAAGCTTTCCGCGTTCAATTGAACAAGGAAAACGAAAAGAGCGGTGAAACCAAACTCACCATGCTCGCCTTCCTGGTTAAAGCCTGCGTTAAAGCACTGCAAAAATATCCGGAATTCAACAGCTCTCTGGATGGCGACAATCTGGTGCTTAAGCAGTACTTCAATATTGCCTTCGCAGCGGATACGCCGAACGGTCTCGTTGTCCCGGTGATCAAGAATGCCGATAAAAAATCGGTCTTTGATATTGCCAAGGAATCTGGTGACCTAGCCAAACAGGCCCGTGATGGTAAATTGAAGCCAGCAGACATGCAGGGCGCCTGCTTCACCATCTCCTCTCTGGGTGGCATTGGTGGCACTTACTTTGCGCCGATCGTCAACGCACCTGAAGTCGCTATTCTGGGCGTCAACAAGAGCGCCATGAAACCGGTATGGGATGGCAAACAGTTTGTACCGCGTCTCACTTTGCCACTTTCGCTCACTGCTGATCACCGCGTGATTGATGGGGCTCTGGCTACCCGCTTCAATGTCTATCTGGCCCAGTTGCTGGCAGACTTCCGCCGCGTTGCGCTGTAAGGAGATTGAACATGAGCCAACTCATTGAACTCAAGGTGCCCGACATTGGCGATTTTGCCGAAGTACCTGTCATCGAAGTTTTTATTAAGCCGGGAGATGTCATCAAGGTCGACGATGCGCTCGTCACGCTTGAATCAGACAAAGCCACCATGGATGTGCCCGCATCTGCCGCCGGAGTTGTGAAAGAGGTACTCGTTAAACTGGGCGACAAAATCGGCGAAGGCGCAGTCGTTGCCCGCATCGAAGCAACCGACACCGCAGGAGTCCCAGCGAATTCGTCGGCACCGGCGCCTTCACCTGCACCGGCAACCATTCAACCCCCTGTAGCAGCTCCAGCACCGAGCACAGCCGTCGCACCAACACCTGCAACCAGCTACACAGGTACTGTCGACGTTGACTGTGACCTACTGGTAGTGGGTGGGGGCCCCGGCGGTTACTCTGCCGCGTTCCGTGCTGCTGATCTGGGTCTTAATACCGTTATCGTTGAACGTTATGGCACCCTAGGTGGCGTTTGCCTCAATGTAGGATGCATTCCTTCCAAGGCACTCCTCCACATTGCCGGTGTTATGGAAGAAGTGACTCACCTGCACGAGCTGGGCATTGTCGAAATGACTTCTGCCAAAGTTTCGGTAGAAAAACTCCGCGACCATAAGACGAAGGTGGTGACAAAACTCACTGGTGGATTAGCCGGCATGGCCAAGGGCCGGAAAGTTGTCCAAGTGAGAGGCCTTGGTACTTTTATCGATGCGCACCATATGAATGTCGAGGTCACTAGCGGTGAAGGACAGAAGACCACGGGTGAAAAAAAGGTAGTGCGCTTCAAACAGGCAATTATTGCGGCAGGCTCACAAGCCATTAAGCTGCCTTTCATGCCAGTAGACCCACGCGTAGTTGATTCTACGGGCGCATTGGAACTAAAGGATGTACCCAAACGCATGCTGGTCGTTGGCGGTGGGATTATCGGTCTGGAAATGGCCACCGTTTACGCCACACTAGGCACGCAAAT
>CAKZJN010000304.1 GCA_936943465.1 uncultured Rhodoferax sp. | reverse complement strand
GCCAGCCGGCGAAAAATGATGCTCTTGGCAATCTGCCCCAGGGCAACGCCCAGGGCATCGGCCGCCTGCTGCGCGGTACGCGCAGCGTCTTCCAGCATCTGCGGCAGATGCGGGTGCTCGTGTTGCTGCAATACCGCAACCACCCGCTGCACGCCCTCGGGCAGGCTCTTGAGTTCAGCGCCACACATGGTTCAGCCCAACCGCTTGGTCAGCAGCGCATTGGCCGCGCGGGAATGGGGCTTGCGACCCAAGGCATCGCTGATGAACTTGCCGGCGTCAATCAGCAGGTCCAGGTCAATACCGGTTTCAATGCCCATGCCGTGCAACAGGTAGACCACGTCTTCCGTGGCCACATTGCCGGTGGCACCCTTGGCATACGGGCAGCCGCCCAGCCCCGCCACCGAGGACTGGAAGTTCCAGACCCCCAGTTCCAACGCGGCCAACGTATTGGCCAGCGCCATGCCGTAGGTGTCATGAAAGTGGCCACTCACGCTGTCGAGGTCGTAGTGCTTGAGAGCCGCGTCAAAGGCGCGTTGCACCTTGAGCGGTGTGCCCACGCCGATGGTGTCGGCAATGTCCACCCGCTGCACGCCAATCTCGCGCATCAGGCGGGCCACCAACTCGACCCTTTCGGGGGCAATCTCGCCTTCGTAGGGGCAACCCACGGTGCAGGAAATAGCGCCACGCACACCGACACCGGCATCCCGCGCGGCCTGCACCACCGGGCGGAAGCGCTCAATGCTTTCCGCAATCGAGCAGTTGATATTTTTCTGGCTGAAGGCCTCGCTGGCCGCGCCAAACACCACGATTTCGTCGGGGCGGGTTTTCAGGGCGGCCTCGAAGCCCTGCATATTGGGCGTGAGCACCGAGTAGCGCACGCCGCTTTGACGCTGCAAACCGGCCATCACCTCGGCGTTGTCTGCCATCTGCGGCACCCATTTGGGCGACACAAAACTGGTGACCTCAATCTCGGCCAGGCCCGCCTGCTGCAGGCGGTGAACCAGTTCAATCTTGACAGCGGCAGGCACTTGCTGCTTTTCGTTTTGCAGGCCGTCGCGAGGGCCGACATCGATCAGTTTGACGCGGGAAGGGGTTTTCATCTTGAATTCTCGTGGGGTAAAAAGACGCAGGTTCAGCGATGCGACAGATCAGTAGCCGCGCTGGCGGTCCACCGTTCCGGCCACCGCTTTGCCGGCTTCCACATCGGCAATTTTGGCCGCAATCTGGGCAATTGATTCTTGGCGCAGGGTCAGCGCCGCAATATGGGGGGTGACCGTCACCTTCGGGTGGCTCCACAGCGGGTGCGCTGACGGCAGCGGTTCGGTGCGAAACACATCCAGCGCCGCACCGGCCAGATGCCCCTCGTTGAGCAAGAGCAGCAGGTCGTCTTCCACCACCTGCACGCCGCGCGCCACATTGATCAGGTAGCCGCCTTTTTTGAGTTGCGACAGCGTGCGGCGGTTCAGCAGATCGCGGGTTTGCGGGGTGGAAGGCAGAACGGACACCAGCACCTTGCTGGCGGCCAGAAAGTCGCTAAATCCCTGTTCGCCATGGAAACAGCGCACACCATCCACCTGCTTGGCGCTGCGGCTCCAGCCGTTCACCGGGAAGTCAAACTGCGCCACAGCGCGGGCCACCCGCTGCCCCAAGACGCCCAGCCCCATGATGCCGACCGGCATCTGTGAACGCAACGGAATGGCACGCTGGGACCAGGTGCTGCTGTGCTGCTGGGTTTCGTAGTCGGCAAATTGACGGTAATGGCGGATCAGGGCATGGCATACGTACTCGGCCATTTGCACCGCCATGCCGGCGTCGTCCAGCCGGACCAGTTGCGTAGTCGGCGCGATATTCAGGCGCAACAGCGCGTCGACGCCCGCGCCAATGTTGAAGGCTGCCTTCAATTGCGGCTGCTCGTCAAAAAAGGCTTGAGGTGGCGCCCAGACGATGGCGTAATCCGCCGGTGGGGCTCCGGGCTGCCACAGGCTGACATCAACGCCGGGCAGCGCGGCCCGCAAATCCATCAGCCAGGGTTCGGCTTGGGTTTGGGCACAGCAAAAAGTAATGCGCATGGGGTTCCCTCAAAGTGTCCGGCCCGCATTGTGGCCGGACTTCGGATGCCCAAGCATTGCCGCAGGCTTACGCGGCTTGCTTTTGCGGCACTTCCAGGCGCAACAACTCAGCGCCTTCGGTCACCTGGTCACCCGGCGCAAACATCAGTTCAGCCACTGTGCCATCCGCCGGGGCGGCAATGGTGTGCTCCATCTTCATGGCTTCCATCACCGCCAGCGCCTGGCCCTTTTTGACCCCATCGCCGGCCTTGACGGCAAACGACACCACCTTGCCCGGCATGGGTGCCGTCAGGCGACCGCCTTCGGCCTGCACATCGCCCGCGTGGCCCAGGGCATCGACACGGGTAATGGCGGTAGCGCCCAGCGGGGTGAACACATGCAGCACTTCGCCGTGGTCAAACACCTGCGCCTTGATGCGCTGGGTGCCCAGCGTGATGTCGAGCGCGCCATTCACCAGTCGCTGGTATTGCAGGCGCTCACAAACGCCCGCTACCTCAATCTGCAAACCGCCATCGTGCAGGCGGGTGAACAGCACGGTTTGCGGCTCGTCGTGGAACACGGCAGCAAAGCGACGCAGCGAAGGCCCGTGCGAATGCCAGCTATCGCGCTGCGCCCAGGGGTCGATCCAGCCGTTGACATCGGCCACGCGCACGGCTTGCGCTTCCTGATCCAGCGTGTGTGCCACCAAGGCTGCAGCGGCGAGTGGCAGGCCCACCTTTTCCTGTTTGAACAACAGCGCGGATTCACGCGGAATCAGTGCGGTGTCCAGTTGTGCTTTGGCAAACGAGGGTGTGGCCGCCACCTGACGCAGGAACTGCACATTGGTAGCCAGCCCCACGATGTGGGTTTGCATCAGCGCTGCATCGAGGCGGGCCAGCGCTTCTTCGCGGGTGCTGCCGTGGACGATGAGCTTGGCCACCATGGAGTCGTAAAACGGGCTGATGGTGTCGCCTTCGCGCACACCGGAGTCCACGCGCACGCCGTTGGCAGCCCGCGCAAAGCTGGCGGCCTGTGGCAGGCCATACACATGCAGCGTGCCGGTAGCAGGCAGGAAGTTGTTGTCGGGCGACTCGGCACAGATGCGCGCCTCAATCGCGTGGCCGTGGATCTGCAAATCGCTTTGTTCCAGCGGCAGGTTTTCGCCACTCGCCACCCGCAGTTGCCACTCCACCAGGTCGAGGCCAGTGATGGCTTCGGTCACCGGGTGTTCCACCTGCAGGCGGGTGTTCATTTCCATGAAATAGAACTTCATGGCCTCAGGGTGTTCGTAGCCTTGCGGCTGCTCGACGATGAATTCCACCGTGCCCGCACCCACATAGTTCACCGCGCGGGCGGCCTCCACGGCGGCCTGGCCCATGCGGGCCCGCAGTTCGGGCGTCATGCCAGGGGCGGGCGCTTCTTCCAGCACCTTCTGGTGGCGGCGCTGCACCGAGCAGTCGCGTTCAAACAGATAAACGTAGTTGCCATGCGTGTCGCCAAACACCTGAATCTCGATGTGGCGCGGCCGCTGCACGTACTTTTCGATCAGCACCGCATCGTCGCCAAAGCTGTTGATGGCTTCGCGCTTGCAACTGGCCAGTGCCTCGGCAAAGTCTTCACTCTTGTCCACCGCACGCATGCCCTTGCCGCCGCCGCCGGCGCTGGCCTTGATGAGCACCGGGTAGCCAATGCGGTCGGCCTCGCGCTGCAGCAGCGCAGGGTCCTGGTCGGCGGCGTGGTAACCGGGCACCAGCGGCACACCGGCCTTTTCCATCAACTGCTTGGACTCGGCCTTGAGCCCCATGGCCTGAATGGCCGACGGGGGCGGCCCGATGAAGACCAGCCCGGCCTCTGCACAGGCATGGGCAAAGGCTTCGTTTTCGCTCAGGAATCCATAGCCGGGGTGAATCGCCTGGGCACCGGTGGCCTTGGCCACTTCGATGATTTTTTCCCAGCGCAGGTAGCTGTCCTTGGGCGCGCTGCCACCAATGTGTACCGCTTCATCGCAGGCCTGCACATGCTTGGCGCCCGCGTCGGCGTCGGAATACACCGCAACGGTTTGAATCGCCATGCGGGCGGCGGTAGCGGCCACGCGGCAGGCGATTTCACCTCGGTTGGCAATGAGAATTTTTGTGAACATAGTCTCTACTCCATCACATCCGGAACACGCCGAACTTCGTATCGGGAATCGGTGCATTGAGTGCAGCGGACAGGCCTAGCGCCAGCACGCGGCGCGTGTCGGCGGGGTCGATGATGCCGTCGTCCCACAGGCGGGCGGTGGCGTAGTAGGGGTGGCCCTGCACTTCGTATTGCTGGCGCACCGGGGCTTTGAAGGCTTCTTCTTCTTCCTTGCTCCAGGCACCGCCCTTGGCTTCGATGCCGTCACGTTTGACGGTGGCCAGGACGCTGGCGGCCTGCTCGCCGCCCATGACGCTGATGCGCGCGTTCGGCCACATCCACAAGAAGCGCGGGCTGTAAGCGCGGCCGCACATGCCGTAGTTGCCGGCACCAAAGCTGCCGCCAATGATGATGGTGAACTTCGGCACCGCAGCGGTCGCCACAGCCGTCACCATCTTGGCGCCGTTGCGGGCGATGCCTTCGTTTTCATACTTGCGACCGACCATAAAGCCGGTGATGTTCTGCAAAAACACCAGCGGAATCTTGCGCTGGCAGCACAGCTCGATAAAGTGTGCGCCCTTGAGCGCCGACTCTGAAAACAGAATGCCGTTGTTAGCAATGATGCCGACCGGCATGCCTTCGATATGGGCAAAACCGCAAACCAGCGTGGTGCCAAAGCGCGGTTTGAATTCGTGCAGCTCCGAGCCATCGACGATGCGGGCAATGATCTCGCGCACATCGAAGGGCTTGCGCGTGTCGGTGGGGATCACGCCGTAGAGTTCTTCGGCCGCGTACTTCGGCGGCACCGGGGCTTGCGTACTGGTGGGTACGGCCTTGTTCTTGTTGAGGTTGGCAATTGCTTCGCGTGCCAGCGACAGGGCGTGCAGGTCGTTTTGTGCCAGATGGTCGGCCACACCGGAGAGGCGCGTATGTACATCGCCACCGCCCAGGTCTTCCGCGCTCACCACCTCGCCGGTGGCGGCCTTCACCAGCGGCGGGCCGCCCAGAAAAATGGTGCCCT
>CAKZJN010000303.1 GCA_936943465.1 uncultured Rhodoferax sp. | reverse complement strand
CTGGCTCAGCCCGCAGAAGTGGTTTGCATGGCTGACAGCTTCGGCGACGCCGCCAAGGGCCAGACCGGCATGGAAAACTGCCTGCAAAAGAACGGCAACATCAACGTGGTGTACGCCATCAATGAACCCGCAGCCGCTGGTGCTTACAAGGCTTTGAAGGCCGCTGGCAAGGACAAAGACGTTGTGATCCTGGGCGTTGACGGCATGTGCTCCAACGGCGTGGGCAACGTTGAGAAGGGCGTGATTGCTGCAACCAGCATGCAATACCCCCTGAAGATGGCTTCCATGGGTGTGGCTGCCGGCGTGCAATACGCCAAGGACGGCAAGCGTCAATCCGGCTACACCGACACCGGTGTGGACCTGGTGGTTGGCAAGGCCGTGGCTGGTATCAAGAGCATCGACACCAAGACCGCTCGCGGTCAGTGCTGGGGCGATTAATCAGCTAGTCAGGTCGGTCATGCCGCAGGCATGACCAGCACCTGAAACCACGCCTGTAAAGCGCAGGCAACCCTCTTCGAAAGCCCCACACAATGGGGCTTTCGTTCCCTTCCTAGTGCATCCACGGTCGACACAAGCTGGCGGATGCCGGAGATTCATCAAAGCTCATCCCATGACTACGCTTAAAGCCAAACTCCCCCCGATGGGAACCTTGGGCCCGGCCATTGCCCTGTTGCTGGCCTGCGGCTTCTTTACCTTTCAGCACGAGAACTTTCTGACGCTGAAGAACTTCTCGCTGATCCTGCAGCAGGTCATGGTGGTGGGCACCATCGCGATCGGCCAAACCCTGATTATTTTGACGGCAGGTATCGACCTGTCGTGCGGCATGGTGATGGCGCTGGGCTCCATCGTCATGACCAAGTTCGCTGCCGACTATGGCCTGAGTGCCCCAGTGGCCATCCTCTGCGGTATCGCCGCCACCACGCTGTTCGGCCTGATCAACGGCCTGCTGGTGACCCGCGTCAAACTGCCTCCCTTCATCGTGACCCTGGGCACGCTGAACATTGCCTTTGCGATCACGCAGTTGTATTCCCGCGCCCAGACGGTCACCAACATTCCCGACGGCATGAACTTCCTGGGCGAAACCTTCGCGCTGGGTGGCTCCCGCGTGGCTTACGGTGTGGTGCTGATGCTGGTGCTGTATGTGGCCGTGTGGGTCTGGCTGCGCGACACCGCGCAAGGCCGCCACGTTTACGCTGTAGGCAACAGCCCCGAAGCCAGTCGCCTGGCCGGTATTTCCACCGAAAAAGTGTTGCTGGGCGTGTATGTGCTGGCCGGCGTGTTTTACGGCATTGCCGCCACGCTGACGGTAGCGCGCACCGGAGCCGGTGACCCCAACGGTGGGCAAACCGAGAACCTGGACGCCATCACGGCCGTAGTGCTGGGCGGAACCAGCCTGTTTGGCGGTCGCGGCATCATTCTGGGCACGCTGGTGGGCGCTTTGATTGTGGGCGTGTTCCGCAACGGCCTCACGCTGATGGGTGTGTCCTCGGTGTACCAAATTCTGGTCACCGGTATTTTGGTGATCCTGGCGGTTGCCACCGACCAAATGTCCCGCAAAGGAGCACGTTAATGAGCGCCCCCAATTCCAACACCCCCCTCGTGATGCAGGCCAAAGGCCTGGTCAAACGCTACGGGCAGGTCACCGCCCTGGATGGCGCCGACTTCGAGCTGCGTGCCGGTGAAATTCTGGCCGTCATTGGCGACAACGGTGCCGGCAAGTCGAGTCTGATCAAGTGCCTGTCCGGAGCCACCATCCCGGACGAGGGTGAAATTCAGCTCGACGGCAAAGTGATTCACTTCAAGAGCCCGATTGAGGCCCGTTTGTCCGGCATTGAGACCGTGTACCAGGACCTGGCCGTGGCTCCCGCCATGACGATTGCCGAAAACCTGTTCCTGGGACGCGAAATCCGCCGTCCCGGTCTGCTCGGCAGCCTGGGTTTCATCGACAAGAAGAAGATGCTGGAAGAAAGCATTTCCCGCATGAACGACCTCAAGGTCGGCATCCGCTCCATGATTCAGGCGGTGGAAACGCTGTCCGGCGGCCAACGCCAGTGCGTGGCCGTGGCCCGTGCCGCAGCCTTTGCCCAACACGTGGTCATCATGGACGAGCCGACCGCTGCGTTGGGCGTGAAGGAAGGCAACATGGTGCTGGAACTGATCCGCCGCGTGCGCGACAAGGGCCTGCCGGTGGTGCTGATTTCGCACAACATGCCGCACGTCTTTGAGGTCGCCGACCGCATCCACATTGCCCGCCTGGGCAAGCGTGCGGCCGTGGTCAACCCCAAGAAGATCAGCATGAGCGACACCGTCGCCGTGATGACGGGCGCCAAGTCGGTCTCCGACTTGCCTGAAGAAGCGCTGGCGCATTAGGATTCGCCATGCTCAAGGGAATTGACCCGGTACTCACTCCGGACCTGCTCAAAGTGCTGATGGAAATGGGCCATGACGATGCGATCGTTCTGGCCGATGCCAACTTCACGGCGGTGCGCTATGCCAACGGCAAGCCCATCATCCGACTGCCCGGCATTGGCATGGCACGCGCCGTAGCGGCCGTGACTTCGTTGCTGCCTTTGGTGGCCGACGAGGTGCACCCGGTGGGCTACATGCAGGTCAGCCACCAACCGGCCGACTACCGTTCGGAGCTGCAGCGCGAGGTGCTGGCCAAGCTGGAGCCCACGTTCCTGGCGGGACAAAAGGCCGAAGCCATCGAGCGCTACGCGTTTTACGAACGCACAAAGAACGCGTTTGCGATTGTGCTCACCGGCGAACTGCAACCGTTTGGCAACTTCTTGCTTCGCAAAGGCGTCATCGGAGACAATCTGCGCCCATGAGCCTTGTTGACATTCCGGATAGCCTGAACCTGCTGGCAGGGGTGGTGCGTTCGGATGCGCCTCCGGTGCTGCGGCCCCGGGGGTCCAACCATGTTGGCATGCGCCAATTCAATGAGCGGGTGGTCTTGCAGGCCATTCGCCTCAACGGCAGCCTGCCCAAGGCAGAGTTGGCCCGCCTCACCGGCCTGACCGCACAAACCATCGGTTTGATCACCGCCCGTCTGGAAGAAGACGGCCTGCTGATCCGGCACGACCCGGTGCGCGGCCGCATTGGCCAGCCTTCCATTCCCATGGCGCTGAACCCGGACGGTGCCTTCTCCATCGGGATCAAGATCGGCCGCCGCAGCGCCGACTTGCTGCTGGTGGATTTCACCGGCACGGTGCGCCGCCGCGAGTCCATGCCCTACGCGTTCCCCGAGGCACAAACTCTGCTGCCAGCCATCAAGCAGCACATGGCCGCCATTCAGGACGGGCTGGGTGCGCTGGCCCTGCGGCTGGTGGGCGTGGGTTTGGCGGCGCCCTTTAATCTGGGGGGCTGGCACAAGATGCTAGGCCTGCCCCCGAGCGTGTCCGATGAGTGGAACCATATTGACCTGAGCGCGCAGGTGCAGGCATTTACCGACGCGCCAGTGAGTTTTGCCAAGGACACTTCGGCTGCCTGCGTGGCCGAGCTGGTGGCCGGCCGTGGGCGCGACCTGAAAAGCTTTTTGTACCTGTTCGTTGACACCTTTGTCGGCGGCGGTCTGGTGATCAACTCGCATTTGCACAACGGTGTGCACGGCAATGCCGGCGCCGTGGCTTCGCTGCCGCTGCAGGTGGCAAGCGGCCGGGGCATGCCTGAGCAGTTGATTGCCCATGCTTCACTCTGGGAACTGGAACAGCTCTTCAAGGAACACGGCCTCGACCCCACCGCCGCCTACGACGAGCGCGCCATGGAGGCTCCGTTCGAGGTGCACACCAGTGCCTGGATTGCGAGTGCGGCACTGGCGCTGGCCCAGTGCGTGGTGAGCGGCACGGCGTTTCTGGATATTGATGCCGTGGTGATCGATGGCTCGTTCACCCGCGCCATGCAGACCCGCCTGATCGACCACACCGAAGCAGCATTGGCCACCTACGACTGGGAAGGCCTGTATCCCGCCACGCTGGTGGCCGGCAGCATTGGCTCCGACGCCCGCGCACTCGGCGGCGCGCTGCTTCCGCTGCACGAGAACTTTGCCCCCGACCGCGACGTCTTTCTCAAGGTCGGCTAAGCCCGCCCTAGCCCGCTGTGGCTTAGCGCGTATAGTCGTTGCCAGAAAGGGAGTCTCCCTTTCACGCCAGTTCCTGCATAACAACAACGATAAAAGGACCGCGCCATGCAAAGCCATGCCTATTCCCCCGCCAGCGAAACCATCCCCCCATCCGTCAAGGTGTTCACCTGGGTGCTGATTGCAGCCGGACTGTTCTTTGCTTACGTCTACACCTTCAACCCGGGCCTGGTGTTTCCCGGTGCCCAAATTAGCGACTACTCGTCCACTCTGGGCTTTGCCAGCACCGGCGTGCGCGTGCTGGGCAGCGTGGCGGCTCTGTTGATCTCGGTGCTGTTCAACCGGCCGCAGTGGCTGTTGATCACGCTGGTGTCGCGCCTGTTCATTGAAACCGGGGACATCGTGGTGGGCCTGGTCACCGGCGGCACGGTGATGAACAACGTGATGATCGGCATTGTGGCCACGATGGAGTTGTGGGCGATTGTTACGCTGGTCAAGGCCAGTCGCTAAGCGCCAGCGGTCAGCCCTCAGGTGCTGAGCGGCAGGCGGACCTCGAAGCAGGCGCCGCCATCGGGCCGGTTGCTGACCGTTACCGTGCCGCCATGCCGCTCGGCAATCGACTTGACCAGCGCAAGCCCCAAGCCCACGCCGCCTTCCCGCTCCGACGCACCGGGCAGGCGGTAGAACGGCTCAAAAATGCGATCAGCCAACTCGGCCGGAATGCCCGGCCCCCGGTCGCTGACCTGCAGCACGGCCCAGGGGCCATCGGTGCGAATGCTCAGGGTAGCTTCGCCATCGGCGTAGCG
>CAKZJN010000302.1 GCA_936943465.1 uncultured Rhodoferax sp. | reverse complement strand
GTATTGCCAGCCGCCACGTACACCGCCTGGAGTTCGCCGCGGCGCACGATAGCGCTGGCCGGCACGGTCAGGCGTTGGCTGGCGCTAGCGCCATCTACGGCGAAGTTCACCCGAATTTGTTGCCCGGGGAGCAGCGCCGCGGTATCTTTGGCGGGCAAGTCCATGCGCCATTCGGTGGTTTGCGAGACGGGGTCGCTGGAGGGAACTTCCAGACGATTCAGGGGCGTGATGGATTGGGCCGCCGTACCGTTGTCAATCAATACCGAGGTTTGTTTGGCATTGCGAACGGCCTGCGTGCGGGAGGCGGGTACCTGCACCACGGCACGCAGGGGTTGTGGCGCGTACACCACCAGCAAGGGGGCTCCGGGCATTGCCAGGTCGCCGGCTTGGGCAAAGGTTTGAAGCACCCAACCATCCAACGGAGCGGTGACACGGGTATAGCCCTGCGCCAATGCCGATTGTTTGGCGCTGGCCCCTGCCTGCTCGCGCTGGGCTTGGGCTGACTTGAACTGTGCGCCGGCGTTATCCAAGGCTGCCTTGCTGACGAAACCCTGGTTCTGGAGGTCACGGGTGCGATCCATCTGGGCCTTGGCATTGGCCAGTTCGGCATCGGCCTGGCTGATCTGGGCCTGGGCGCGCTGTGCACCTACCTGGGCCTCGCGGTCGTCAATGGTGGCCAGAACCTGACCGGCGCGAACCTTGTCGCCGGCTTTGACTGTGAAACTGACGATCCGCCCGGAAGCCTGGGCTGCCACGGTACTTTGTTTCACCGCTTGAATCACGCCGTCCAGCACATAGCTGCCTGCTGCCGCACTATTTTGCACAGGGGCGGTGGGAACCGGACTACTCTGGCCCCAGGCCAGCGTCATGGCAGTGGAAAACAGACCAATGGCTGCAGCGCGTGCCATGCTGCGGGGGCACAATAGGGTGAAAGTTGAATATTTCATGCGGCGATTGTATACCCCCCACCGTATATCAAGCTAGGGGGTATCCCTTTCAATTTGTCGGGTTTACGAGTGTTTGGTTGATGTAAGTCAGCCGTTTATATACTGGTATGGGTATTATTGGCGTTGTAATTTCAAGGTTAGAGGCTCCACGTGTCTGAATCCAATCCTCCGGTCAAAAAGGTCATTCCCCTCACGGTTTCTACGGAGCCGATCGAGCCGCCGCCCGGTGCGGACCCGGAAATGGTGTCGCTTTACCAGGCGCACAAAAAGATCTATCCGCGCAGTGTCTCCGGTGTATTTTCACGCTGGCGCTGGATTTTGGTGTATTTGACGCAAATCATTTTTTATGGCCTGCCATGGCTGGAGTGGGGTCAGCGTCAGGCGGTGCTGTTTGACCTGGGTGCGCGCCGCTTCTATATCTTTGGCCTGGTGCTATACCCCCAGGACTTTATTTATCTCACCGGCATTCTGGTGATTTCGGCCTATTCGCTGTTTCTCTTCACTGCGGTAGCGGGGCGCCTGTGGTGTGGCTATGCCTGCCCGCAGACGGTGTACACGGAGATGTTTCTCTGGCTGGAAAAACTGGCCGAAGGCGACCGCTCCATGCGCATGCGCCGCGATGCAGGCCCTTGGACCCTGGAAAAATTTGGTCGCAAGGCCTGGAAGCAGGCGATGTGGATCGCCGTGGCCCTGTGGACCGGCTTTACGTTTGTCGGTTACTTCACCCCGATTCATGTGCTGGCGGGCGAATTCTTAGAGTGGAACCTGGGTTCCTGGGAAATTTTCTGGACCTTCTTCTACGCGTTTGCCACCTATGGCAACGCCGGCTTCATGCGCGAGCAGGTCTGCAAATACATGTGCCCGTATGCGCGCTTCCAGAGCGCCATGTTCGACAAGGACACCCTGATCGTTACCTATGACAAGGCGCGCGGCGAGCCGCGCGGTGCCCGCAGCAAGAAGGCCGATCCGGCTGCCCTGAACCTGGGGGCTTGCGTGGACTGCAGTTTGTGCGTTCAGGTGTGCCCGACGGGCATTGATATCCGCAATGGCCTGCAATACGAATGTATTGGCTGCGGCGCCTGTGCCGATGTGTGCGACACCGTGATGGACAAGGTGGGATACGCCCGGGGCCTGGTGAAGTACAGCACCCAGCACGCGCTGGATGAAAAGTGGAGCAAGGCAGAAACCATTCGCCACATCTTCCGCCCGCGCGTGATGATTTACACCGCCATCTTGGGCGCCGTGGTGGCCGCCATGACCATCAGCATTGCCATGCGCATTCCGTTTAAGGTGGATGTGGTGCGCGATCGGGGCTCGCTGGCACGTATTGCTGACGGCGGCAAGATCGAGAACGTGTTCCGCATTCAGGTGATGAACGCGACGGAGGCAACACAGCGCTTCCACATTGATGTGGAAGGCATGCCGGGCCTGAAGGTGGCCAGCGAAACCGACATCAGCATCGAATCCACGCAAGCGCGCTGGGTTCCGGTTCGCCTGCAATTGCCTTATGAAGGGGCTCAACCCGGCTCGCACACCATTCACTTCCAGATCAAGGCGACCGACCTGGGCTCCAGCGTGACCGAAAAGGCCGTCTTCATCGTGCCTCGCTAAAGCACAGAACTACCCAGGAGACAAGTTATGAAGCAGAAGTTGATGTGGGTAATTTGGCCGTCATTCCTGATGGCTGGCGTGCTCGAACTGCTGGTGTTCGCGGTGATCGATCCGCAGGACATGAATTGGTTCGGACAGTCTTTCGAAATGTCGCGGCAACAGGTCTACACCTTGGGGTTTGCGGTGTTCTGGTTTGTGATTGCCCTGTCTGGAGCCCTCACGCTGTTCCTGTCGTTGACACCGAGCGAAGTCAATAAAACGCCGCTCTGAGACGCGACCCGGTCCTGGTCGGGGGGCGTGAAAATGCGTATCGCGGGGGCGGCGTAAGCCATTGTTGGCTGAAATGGTTTACAGTTGACGTTTACGTAAACGTCAAGTGCGCCACGCCCTTTGCAGTGATAGGCGCCACCCGAGGAAGACCATGACTGATTTATCCGCTGAATTCAAGGCGCTGGCGAACTACCGCCCGACGAACAAGGTACGTTTTGTGACGGCTGCGAGCCTGTTTGACGGCCACGATGCGGCCATCAACATCATGCGCCGCATCCTGCAAAGCATGGGCGCTGAGGTGATCCACCTGGGTCACAACCGCAGTGTTGAAGAGGTCGTGACGGCCGCCCTGCAGGAAGACGCCCAGGGTATCGCCATCAGCTCGTATCAGGGCGGGCACGTGGAATATTTCAAGTACATGGTGGACCTGCTCAAGGTCCGCGGTGGCGCGCACATTCAGGTGTTTGGCGGCGGCGGCGGCGTGATCGTTCCGTCTGAAATCCGCGAACTGCATGACTACGGCGTGGGCAGGATCTACAGCCCCGAAGACGGCCAGAAAATGGGCTTGGCCGGCATGATTGGCGAAATGGTCATGCGCTGCGACAAGGATCTGAGCCCGCTGGCGCCCACCGAGGTGGCGGCTATTCAAGGCCACGGCGAAGCCAACTGGCGCGCGCTGGCCCAATTGCTCACCGCCGTGGAGGCTGGCAAAGTGGAAGCGGGTCTGATGGACGCACTGCGCGCGCAGGCTGCCACCAAGACCATTCCCGTGATCGGCATTACCGGCACCGGCGGTGCTGGCAAGTCTTCTTTGACCGATGAACTGATTCGCCGCCTGCGCCTGGACCAGAACGACAGCTTGCGCGTGGCCGTGGTGTCGATTGACCCGTCGCGCCGCAAGAGCGGTGGTGCCTTGCTGGGCGACCGCATCCGCATGAATGCCATCAGCCCCTGGAAGAATGGTTCGCGCATCTTCATGCGCAGCTTGGCGACCCGCGATTTCGGGTCTGAGATCAGCGCGGCGCTGCCCGATGTGATCACCGCCTGCAAGGCTGCCGGCTTTGACTTGATCGTGGTGGAAACCTCCGGCATTGGCCAAGGCGACGCGGCCATCGTGCCGCTGGTGGATGTGCCCTTGTATGTGATGACGCCCGAGTTTGGCGCCGCCAGCCAGCTTGAAAAAATTGACATGCTGGACTTTGCCGAGTTCGTTGCCATCAACAAGTTTGACCGCAAGGGCGCCAGCGACGCGCTGCGCGACGTGGCCAAGCAAGTGCAGCGCAACAAGGAAGCCTGGACCACGCCGGCCGACCAGATGCCCGTGTTCGGCACCATGGCCGCGCGCTTTAACGACGATGGCGTGACCGCTTTGTACCAGGCCATGTTGCCGCGCCTGCAAACTCTGGGCCTGACGACCCAGGACAGCCTGTTGCCCCGCGTGGATGTGCGCCACAGCTCGAACCAGACGCCGGTGGTGCCACCGGCCCGTGTGCGCTACCTGGCCGACATCAGCGACACCGTGCGCGGCTACAAAACCCGCGCCCGCGCCCAAGCGCGTCTGGCTCGCGAAATCCAGCAACTGCGTGCGGCTGCCGCCATGCTCGAAGTGGGCAAGCCCGGTAAAGCCAAGGCATCCGAAGCAGCCCTGGATCTGGCCGCACAGCGCGAAACCACACAAGACCCGTCCGCCAAGAAGCTGTTGGCCCAGTGGCCCGAAATGCAAAAGGCCTACGCCGGTGACGAATACGTAGTGAAGATCCGCGACAAGGAAATCCGCACCGCACTCACCAGCAAGTCCCTGAGTGGCACCACCATTCGCAAGGTCGCCCTGCCGCAATACGAAGACCACGGTGAAATCTTGAAGTGGCTGATGCTGGACAACGTGCCCGGCAGCTACCCCTACACCGCTGGCACTTTCGCCTTCAAGCGCGAGGGCGAAGACCCCACCCGCATGTTTGCCGGTGAAGGCGATGCCTTCCGCACCAACAAGCGCTTCAAGTTGCTGAGCGAAGGCATGGCCGCCAAGCGCCTGTCCACCGCGTTTGACTCGGTGAC
>CAKZJN010000301.1 GCA_936943465.1 uncultured Rhodoferax sp. | reverse complement strand
TTGGGCAGACTGTCGTCTTTGGCGGTGAAGCCGGCACGGTTGTTGAACTCACGCTCCATGTTCCAGATGCGCTCGCCAATCAAAGCCAGTTCTTCGGTAGTGAACTCGTCTCCGCAAGCACCTTGCAGTTGGGGTGCCAGATCGGCCAGGCCCAATGCAAAGGTTGTGAAGATGCACAGACCAGAAGAGTCAAACGCTGCAGTCGCGTCCTGGAATGCCTTCACCAGGTCGGGCTTGCCTGCGTGCTCCAGCGGATCGGTCTTGACCGGAATGCCCAGCACTTCGGAAGCGATGGTGTAGCCGCGCAGGTGGCAGCCGCCACGGTTGGACGTGGCGTAGGCCAGACCAATACCTTGAATGGCGCGACCGTCGTAGGCCGGGAATTCCTGGCCCTTGCTGCTCATGGACAGTTCGGGGTGGCCGTACTTGGCGCACAGGCGCTTGGAGCCCTGTCCGATTTCCTTGCCGAAGCCGCGGCCATTGACCGTTTCTTCCACCAGAAAAGCCAAAGCCTGGGCGGAACCAAAGTTGGCTTCAATGCCGATTTGCTCCTTGGTGAGCACGCCCTTTTCATACAGCTCCATGACGGCGCCAATGGTGGCTCCGAAGCTGATGGGGTCAATGCCTTCTTCGTTGCAGATCATGTTGGCGTACTGCAGCGCTTCGAGGTCTTTCACGCCGTTGGCGGCGCCTAGAGCCCAGGCCGCTTCGTACTCGAGGCCACCGGATGCACCCCAGTACTGGGGTTTGGTTGCCACGGTGAAGTGGCCCTGGTCCATCTTGCTGATACGGCCGCAGGCAATCGTGCAACCAAAGCAAGCCTGGTTGGTTACCAAATGCTTCTTGCCGTCGGTCGCACGCGGAGTGCCCATGGCTTCGGCAGAAATGTCCTTGGCGCCTTCAAACTGGCTGGCGGTGTGGTTACGGGTGGGCAAGCCGCCCACTTCGTTGATCACGTTCATCAGCACCTGGGTGCCGTAAGCGGGCAGGCCCTGGCCGGTCACGCCGTTTTCGGCCAGGATCTTCTTCTTGTCCTTGACCGCTTGCATAAAGGCTGCTGGGTTCTTGATGTTGCCAACGCCCTTGGTGCCGCGCACGGCAATTGCCTTGAGGTTCTTGCTGCCCATGACGGTGCCCACGCCCGAACGGCCAGCCGCACGGTGCATGTCGTTCACCACAGCGGCGTACAGAACGCCGTTTTCACCGGCCTTGCCGATGCTGGACACGCGTGTCAGCGGGTCTTGCAGGCTCTTCTTGAGCGTCTCTTCGGTTTCCCAAACGCTCTTGCCCCACAGGTGACCCGCGTCGCGCAGCTCGGCCACGTCGTCATTGACGTAGAGGTAGACCGGCTTGGCCGACTTGCCTTCAAAAATGACCATGTCCCAACCGGCCATCTTGAACTCAGCACCCCAGTAGCCGCCCGAGTTGGAGCAGGCAATGGCACCGGTCAACGGACCCTTGGTAATCACGGTGTAGCGGCCGCCGGTGGAGGCCATGGTGCCGGTCAGCGGGCCGGTAGCCCAAATGATTTTGTTGGCAGGCGACAGCGGATCGACGGTGGCGTCCACTTCTTCGCACAGATATTTGGTTCCCAGACCGCGCGAGCCGATGTAGGCGCGGGCCCATTCCATATTGAGGGGTTCGGATTTGACGGTGCCCGCGGTCAAATCAACGCGGAGAATTTTTCCAGCCCAAGACATGTTTGGTGCTCCTTTAAGTAGCGGAAGGCTGGTTGCCCAGCTTGTTGGCCCATTGCTCCATCTTGGAGAGACCGGTCCAGTTGGCATCGATGAAGGTGATGGCTGCGGTGGGGCAGGCTTCGGCGCAAGCCGGGCTGCCAGCGCACAGGTCGCACTTCTGGACCTTGCCGGTTTCTTCCACGTAGTTGATGGTGCCGAACGGGCAGGCGATGGTGCAAACCTTGCAACCCACGCATGTAGCTTCGTTCACCACCTTAGCGCCGGTAACCTTGTCGACCGAAATAGCCTCTACCGGGCAGGCATGCAGACACCAGGCCTCATCGCACTGGGTGCAGGTGTACGGAACTTTTTTGCCGGTCTCATGGAAATTGAAAACCTTGATGCGGGACTTGGCGGTCGCGAAAGTGCCGTAGTTCTCGTAAGAACAGGCCATCTCGCACTGCAGACATCCGGTGCACTTGTCCGCGTTGATATGCAACAACTTTTGCATGCGTTTCTCCTGGTAATAAATCGGGGCTTGGCAGCAACCTATGCACCGCCTTGCCTATGAATTGATTTGCCTACGCATTGTTCAAGCACTGGCCGCCCGATGCGCTAGGGATTACCCTAGTCGGGATTCTCTATTGATCAAAATTCTCAATTTGCAACACAATCCGCCTGTACCCTCGCGCATCCGCAAAAGCTCCAGAACGTCGATAAAGCCTGCCATGGTTCCGCCCAAGTCAACGCCCGTTGCAGCCAGCCAGAATGCCCGGCTGGAGACGATTGCCGCTGCGCGCAAGGCTTTGCTGGTGGATCGCAGCACCACAAGCACTCCGCTGGCACCCTGGGTGGAGCGGTCCTGGCAGCGCTGCCTGCAAAGCGGGCTAATGCCGGACCGGGTCGCCGAATTCGACGTCATCTCGGCCAATCACATCCGGCACACCAACGATGGCAACGCGCATCTGGTTCAAACCGCCAAACCGCTGCTGGAAAAGCTGGGCAAGGCGATCGTCAACACCGGCTACTTTGTGATCCTGACCAACCAGCACGGTGTGGTGGTGGACGTGAACGGCCCGATCGACCGCAGCGACCGGCGCGCTGACCTGATTACGCGCATTGGCACCGACTTATCGGAGCAACGGGTGGGCACCACCGCCATTGGTTCGGCGCTCACCGAACAGCAACCAGTCTGGCTGCACCGGGGCGAGCATTTTTTCTCCAACACGGCGGTGTATAGCTGCGCCGGCGCACCGGTTTTCGGCCCCAACGGCAGTTGCGTGGGCATGCTGGACTTGACCGGCATCGATGCCGTGGAGCGGCCTGAACTCAGCCATCTGGTGACGCAGGTGGCAGGCAAGATCGGCAATGCTTTGGTGCTGGCACAAGCGCACAGCTTGCTGCTGCGCCTGAACTGGCCCGGCAACGCGCTGGGTAGCGACGGCGATGGCATGGTCTGTCTGGATGCCGATGGCTGGATCACCGGTGCGAATGGTGTTGCGCGCCAGATGGTGCCCGAACTGATGGGCGCCCAGGCCCGACAAGTGCATGCCAGCGACGTGTTTGGGGTTCCGCTACAGATGCTGTTTGATGCTGCCCGACGCAGCCACAACACCCTGGAAGTTCCTTTGTGGACAGGCCTGCGCCTGCAGGCGCTGGTGGTGGAAGCGGCCCACGAAAATCTGCCTTCGCGCTATGACGTGGGTGTGCCCACCAGCAGCGCAATTGGCCTCAAAGACCTGGAAACGGCCCTGATTCACAAGGCCGTAGAGCAAGCCCGTGGCAACGTGTCGCAAGCCGCCCAGGCGCTCGGCATCAGCCGCGCCACGGTGTACCGCAAGCTCGGCCGTAAACCCAAAACTTGATCAATCCAGTTTCTCCGCCGGGCCGCCCCAAGGGGAAACGCTCCCCCTCGGGGGGGGCAGCGCAACACACGCAGTGGCAAGCGTGGGGGCCTATATATTCCGCATCCAGTCGGCGGTCTGGAAAAAAGACGCATTGAGGCGTTCGCGCAAAACCGGGTGCACCTGCACCTCGCCCATCGCCTGGTCCATGCAGGCCAGCCACTGGTCGCGCTCCAGAATGCCGATCTTGAAGGGCATGTGGCGCATGCGCAGGCGCGGGTGGCCGAAGCGCTCGATGTAATGCTGCGGGCCACCCATCCAACCACACAAAAACCAGTAAAGCTTTTCGCGTGCCGTTGCAAGGTCGCTGCCATGCACGGCGCGCAGCGCGGCATAGCCCGGCTCCAGGTCCATCAGGTCATAAAAACGCTCCACCAACGCATGAATGGCGGGCTCGCCGCCCACCAGTTCAAAAGCGCTGGGGCTCTGGGATTGCTCGTCGTCTTGATCGCTCATTGGGCTGCTCTGCGCAAGGTTTCCACCACCGGCCGGCGCAACACATCGCGCAGGCCCCACCAGCCCGCCGCCAGGGCCAGGGCCGCGCCGCACAGCGAGCCCCACACCGGCAACCACAGGCTGACCGTCCATTCAAATTCAAACACGTAATGCGCCAGTGCCCAGCCGACACCGTTGGCCACCAGCGAAGCCAGCAAGCCGGCCAACAAGCCAACCCCGGCCAGTTCGGTGCGCTGCACCTGCCGCAACAAGCTGGCCCGCGCGCCCACGGCGCGCATCACCGCGAACTCCTGGGCGCGTTCTTCGCGGGTGGCACTCACCGCTGCAAACAGCACGACCAAGCCTGCCGCCAAGGTGAAGCCGAACAAAAATTCCACCGCCCGAATTACCTGGTCCAACACGCGCTGCACCTGGTTGAGCGTGGTGGTCATGTCGACTTCCGTGACGTTAGGAAAGCGACGCACCAGCGCATTGTCAAAACCCGCAGTTGCCGGAGCGCGAAAGGCAGTCATGAAGGTGGATGGCACCTCCGGCATGGAGGCCACCGGGAATATGACAAAGAAATTGGCGCGCATGGAGCTCCAATCCACCTTTCGCAGTGAGGTGATACGCGCCTCGGACTGCACGCCGCCCATGTCAAAACGCAGGGTGTCACCCATCTTCAGGTTCAGCGTTTTGGCAATGCCCTCCTCCACGCTGATGGCGCCTGCCTCTTCGGCCTTCCAGGCTCCGGCAATCACTTCGTTGTGGGGCGGTTGGGTGGCGCTGTGCGACAGGTTGAACTCGCGGTCCACCAGGCGTTTGGCGCGGTCATCCACGTAGTCTTCCGGGCTCACGGTGCGCCCGTTGATGGCAATCAGACGCCCGCGGATCATGGGGTACCAATCCCACTTGGGCACGCCGGCCTGCTTCAAGGCTTGCAGAAAGTCCGTGCCCTGCTCCGGCATGATGTTGATGACAAAGCGATTGGGCGCGTCGGGCGGTGTGGCCTTGCGCCAACTGCCAATCAGGTCGGTGCGCAGCAGCACCAGCAGCAAAAGCGCCAGCATGCCAACCGACAAAGCGCTGACCTGCACCACCGCAAAGGCCGGGCGGGCGGCAATCTGCCGCGTTGCCAGCACCAGCCAGCGCGGCGCCGACTGCTCGTGCACACTGCGCCGCAGCAGCTTGACGGCCAGCCAGCTTAGCGAGGCAAACACCAGCACCGCTGCCGCAAAGCCACCCACCGCAATCAGTCCCAGCTTGAGGTCGCTGCTGGCCACCAGCAACAGCGTGGCAAAACCGGCAACGCCCACCGCCAGAACGCCAACCGAGGCCGGGCGCAAATTACCCACGTCGCGCCGCATCACCCGTAGCGGCGGCACCTGCGCCAATTGCAGCACCGGCGGCAAACCAAAGGCCAGCAGCAGGGTGAGCCCCATGCCCATACCCAACAGGGCCGGTCGCAACGAGGCAGCAGGCAAGGTGGCATCAACCAGCCCGGCCATCAGCGCCACAAACAGGTAATGCACGGCAAAGCCCAGCACCACGCCCAAGGCGCTGGAGAAAAGCCCCACCAAGGCGAACTCCACGCTGTAGGCGGAGGCAATGCTGCGCTGGCTCAGACCCAGAACGCGCAACATGGCGCAGTCATCCAGATGCCGGGCGGCAAAGGCGCGCGCCGCCAAAGCGACTGCCACCGCGCTCAGCAGCGCTGCCAACAAGGCGACCAGGCTTAGAAATTTTTCGGCACGGTCCAGCGTCTGGCTCATCTCGGGGCGGCCGGTTTGCAGCGACTCAACCCGCACACCCCGAACCCCGCGCTCGGCCCGGTTGGCACCGTCCTTGACCTCTTTGTCGGCCCAATCGACGAAAGTTTTGATCTGCGCATCCGACCCCACCACGGCCATGCGGTAATTGAGGCGGCTGGCCGGTTGAATCAGGCCGGTGGCGGCCACATCGTCGGAATGAATCATCACGCGCGGCGCAAAGTTCATAAAGCCGGCACCCCGGTCGGGCTCCAGCGCGATCACACCGGCAATGGTGAATCGACTGTCACCCAGCAGCAGCGCGTCGCCCCGTTGCAGGCTCAACGCATCGAGCAAGCCTGCATCAACCCAGACCTGCCCCGGTTGGGGAATAGACCGCGCGACTTGTTCCGAACCCGGCGAATCGCCTGCCAGCAGCAGCCTGCCGCGCAACGGATAACCCGGTTCCACCACCTTCAGCGCCACCAGTTTGGTGGCTCCACCCTGCGCCTCGTCGGCGCGGGCCATGGTCGGAAAGCCCAGCGTGGTGACGCGGGTCAGGCCGAGTTCGCGCGCTTTGGCAACAAAGGTTTCGGGCGTGGGGTTGTCACTGGCAATGACCGCATCGCCGCCGAGCAACTGCCGCGCATCGCGCTGCAGCCCGCCTTTCAGCCGGTCAGAAAAAAAGCCTACCGCCGTGAGCGCCGCCACCGCCAGGGTGACTGCCACGATCAGCAGGCGCATATCGCCACTGCGCACATCGCGCCACAGGGTTCGCCA
>CAKZJN010000300.1 GCA_936943465.1 uncultured Rhodoferax sp. | reverse complement strand
CCGGTGGGCGCAATCGACAACAAATGGCTGTTGCGAATGCCGTGCTGGCGGATGGACGCCTGAATGTCAGCCGGCAGGCGGCTGGCAAAGGTGCCGGCCTGCAAATAGCCGTCGGCGTCGAACTTGGGGAAGGCGCCCTTTTCCTGCGCCAGTTCCACCGACGCCCGGTAGGCGGCGTCACGCATACAGGTGGCAATGCGCTTGGCCATGTCACGCGCCTCTGCCGAGTCGTAGCGCAGGCACAGCATGGTCAATGCGTTGCCCATGCCGGTAAAGCCCACGCCAATGCGGCGCTTGGCGGCGGCCTCATCCCGCTGCTGCTGCAGGGGCCAGAAAGTGACATCCAGCACGTTGTCCAGCGCCCGCACCTGCGTGGCAACCGACTGCGCAAACGCATCGAAGTCAAACGCGGCAATGCCGTCAAAACCAAAGGCGTGCCGCACAAAACGGGTCAGGATGATGGGGCCCAGGTCGCAGCAACCATAGGGCGGCAGCGGTTGCTCGCCGCAGGGGTTGGTGGCGGCAATTTCCTCGCAATAGCTGAGGTTGTTGTCGCGGTTGATGTGGTCCAGAAAAAGAATGCCGGGCTCGGCAAAGTCGTAGGTGGACTTCATCACCGTGTCCCACAGCTCTCGGGCGGGCAGGGTTTTGTAAACCCACAGACCATCGGCGCGCTGGTAGGCACCCTGCGCCATGGCATCGGCACCCGGCTTGGCGCGGTGCACCAGCTCCCACGGGGCGTTTTCGTCCAGCGCACGCATAAAACTGTCGGGCATGCCGACCGACACATTGAAATTGTTCCAGCGGCCCGGTGTGCGCTTGGCGGTGATGAACTCCAGCACGTCCGGGTGGTCAATGCGCAACACGCCCATCTGGGCACCGCGCCGGGCACCGGCACTTTCCACGGTGGAGCAGGACTGGTCAAACACATTGATATAGCTGCACGGCCCCGAGGCCATGGAGTGCGTACCCTTGACTTCGGCTCCCTTGGGACGGATGCGCGAAAAGTCGTAGCCCACACCACCGCCCCGGCGCATGGTTTCGGCGGCCTCGCGCAGCGCCTCGTAAATGCCCGGGTAGCCGGCATCGTCGGCACCCTGAATGCAGTCGCCCACGGGCTGCACAAAACAGTTGATCAGGGTGGCCTGGATATCGGTGCCCGCCGCGCTCATGATGCGCCCGGCACCAATGGCGCCGGCGTACATGTTTTCCAGGAAGATGGCCTCGTAACGGGCCCGGTCGGCCTCTTTCTCGGCACTGGCCAGGGAGCGCGCCACGCGGCGGAAGACGTCTTCATAGCCGGACTCGCCAGGTTTCAGGTATTTTTCTTTCAGCACGTCGTGGCTGATGGGTTGTTCTTCACGGGCTTGGGAACCGGGCGCGGAGGGGTCACGTTTCATGGGGAAATTCTTTCAGTTATTCAGCGGCGGAAGACGCGCGCCACAGCACTCGACAGTGTGACACGACCCGCCGCGCCGATTTTGGGCCATCTGCAAAGCACTTCCTTGCGCTACATCAGAGGTCAGCATCCGCACCATCCTGGCGCATCCAAGTTCTGCCTGAAGCCGCCCGAGAACGCCCGAACTTGCCAAAAGAATGGACAAAAACAAGGCGCGACAAGGCTTGAAGCCGGTACTTTCGGCCCCTAAAATGGCCCACCAAAATTCAGAACTTAGGTGCCTATGGCCACGATCACCTGGAGCGACACCCCACCCGGCTGCACAGCCTTGCTCGACGGCACGCCGGTGTGCCAGCTCAAGACCAAGGACATTGGTGGTTGCGCGGCCAGTTGGCTTGACGGCCGCCTCTGGCCCGCCCCGGCCCACCTGCCCAAGGCGATGCCCCAGCCCACCCGATTCTTCACCGCCATGGCCGATGCCAAGCAAGCCGTGGAGCAGGCGCTGCAGTCCTGACGCGCCCAACACGGCACAGCCAGCCCCCGTCACGATGCATTTCGTGATGCTTATCTGAAAAAGCAAGCCCAATTGTCAGAGACCTGCAGGTTTTGATCGGGATAATAGAAGGTTGATTACCATTCAACGGCTTGCTTCTTTCACCCCCTATTTCCATAGCACAAGAGGACACAAATGACGACACAAAAGTCAAAAATCATCTACACCCTGACAGATGAAGCCCCTTTCCTGGCCACCTGCGCCTTCCTGCCGGTTATCCGCACCTTTGCCGAGCCCGCAGGTATTGAAGTGGCCGAGAGCGACATTTCTGTGGCTGCCCGTGTGCTGGCTACCTTCCCCGAAGTGCTGACCGAGGCTCAGCGCGTACCCGATACGCTGTCCGAACTGGGCAAGCTGACCTTCAAGGCCGAAGCCAACATCATCAAGCTGCCCAATATCAGCGCCTCCGTGGGCCAGTTGATTGCCTGCATCCGTGAATTGCAATCCAAGGGTTACGCCCTGCCCGATTACCCCGAAGCACCCAAAACGGAAGAAGAAAAAGCCATCCGCGCCCGCTACGCCAAGTGCATCGGCTCGTCGGTGAACCCGGTTCTGCGCGAAGGCAACTCCGACCGCCGCGCACCCAAGGCTGTGAAGGAATACGCCCGCAAGAACCCGCACAGCATGGCCGAGTGGAGCCAGGCATCGCGTTCGCACGTTTCGCACATGCACAGCGGCGACTTCTACCACGGCGAAAAGTCCATCACCCTGGACCGCGCCCGTGACGTGAAGATGGAACTGATCACCAAGAGCGGTCAGACCATTGTGTTGAAACCCAAGGTTTCCCTGCTGGACCGCGAAGTCATTGACAGCATGTTCATGAGCAAGAAGGCCCTGCTGGAGTTTTACGAGCGTGAAATTGAAGACGCGCGCAAGACCGGCGTGATGTTCTCGCTGCACGTCAAGGCCACCATGATGAAGGTGTCCCACCCCATCGTGTTCGGCCACTGCGTCAAGATTTTCTACAA
>CAKZJN010000299.1 GCA_936943465.1 uncultured Rhodoferax sp. | reverse complement strand
TGGACTTCGGCGCATTGGTGAACCTGCTGCCCGGCAAGGATGGTCTGCTGCACATCAGCCAGATCGCCCATGAGCGCGTCGAAAAGGTCACCGATTACCTGTCCGAAGGTCAGATCGTCAAGGTCAAGGTTCTGGAAACCGACGAAAAGGGCCGTATCAAGCTGTCCATGAAGGCGCTGCTGGAACGTTCCGCTCCGGCTGGCGATCAGCAAGGCTAAGGTGCCCTTGGTGGCTGGAATGGGGGATTCCCCGTTCCAGCGCCTGAGACGTGGTCATGAAAGTCATTGAAATAGCATCTTTTGGCGGGCCGGGCGTTTTGCGTCTGGCCGATCGGCCTATGCCGGTAGCCGGAGACGGCGAGTTGTGCATTCGGGTCTCGGCCAGCGGGGTCAATCGTCCCGAT
The DNA here is from genome assembly GCA_936943465.1 of uncultured Rhodoferax sp. GTDB lineage: Bacteria > Pseudomonadota > Gammaproteobacteria > Burkholderiales > Burkholderiaceae_C > Allorhodoferax. Next base: position 5,786 of record CAKZJN010000299.1, on the reverse strand, counting down.
GTATTGCAGCGCGCCGGCCATTACCCGGCCCCTCCAGGCGCTTCGGATATCCCTGGTCTGGAAGTCGCGGGTCAAGTCGTCAGTGGTGACGCTGCAGCTTTGGCTGCGGCCGGCCTCAGTCTGGGTGACCGCGTTTGCGCGTTGGTAGCGGGTGGTGGCTATGCGGAATATTGCATCGCGCCAGTTGACCAGTGCCTGCCGGTGCCTACAGGATTGAGTGATGTCGAAGCCGCCAGCTTGCCCGAGACCCTGTTTACGGTTTGGAGCAATGTGGTGGATCGCGGCCGCTTGGCTGCCGGTGAGACTCTGCTGGTGCAGGGTGGAACCAGCGGCATTGGGGTGATGGCCATTCAATTGGCCAAGGCCCTGGGTGCCACGGTGATTGCCACGGCAGGAAGCGACGACAAGTGCGAAGCAATCCGTGCTTTGGGTGCCGATCACGCCATCAACTACAAGACGCAGGACTTTCAAACGGTTGCCAATCAATTGACGGCCGGGCGGGGTGTTGACGTCATTTTGGATATGGTTGCGGGCGACTATGTCGCGCGTGAGCTCGGTTGCCTGGCAGAAGACGGGCGATTGGTGGTCATTGCGGTGCAGGGTGGCGTCAACAGCCAGATCAACGCAGGTTTGTTGATGCGGCGTCGTCTGACGGTGACGGGCTCTACGCTGCGGGTGCGTCCCGTAGCATTCAAAGCGGCCATTGCCAAGGCTTTGCATGCGCGTGTTTGGCCTCTGCTGAAGACTGGAAAGATCAAGCCGGTCATCCACCGCGTTTTTGATGCGGTGGACGCGGCGCAGGCCACGGGCAGTGGTGCCGAGCATGCGCACACCCTGATGGAGTCGAATCAGCACGTTGGGAAGATCGTTTTGAATTGGGGATCAGCATGAAAAAGAAGCTCATTGCCGGCAACTGGAAGATGAATGGATCCGCTGCGTCGAATGAGGCGCTGATTCAGGCGCTGCTGGCGCAGTCTTCCGGCTGGAACTGCCTCGTCGCCGTGTGTGTTCCTGCGGCGTACTTGGCGCAGGTGCGGGGCTTGACCCAAGGTACCGGTATTGAGCTGGGTTCGCAGGACGTTTCCGCGCAGGAATCTGGTGCCTTTACCGGAGAAATTTCAGCCGCGATGCTGAAGGATTTTGGAACCCGCTACGCCATCGTCGGGCATTCCGAGCGCCGCCAGTACCACGGCGAGACCGATGCCGTGGTAGCCTCCAAGGCCCAACGCGCACTGGCTGCAGGCATTACGCCCATCGTTTGCGTGGGTGAAACTTTGGCGGAGCGAGAAGCCGGGCGTACTGAAGAGGTCGTCAAGCGCCAACTTGCAGCGGTGATCCATGCCAATGGCCATTGCATTTCCGAAATCGTGGTTGCCTACGAACCGGTATGGGCGATTGGCACCGGCAAGACGGCTACCCCCGAAATGGCGCAGCAAGTTCATGGCGTGTTGCGTTCGCAATTGCGTGCGGCCACCGAGCATGCCGACCGCGTCCATATCCTGTATGGCGGCAGCATGAATGCTGCCAATGCCAGCCAATTGCTGTCCCAGCCGGATATTGACGGCGGCCTGATCGGTGGCGCTGCTTTGAAGGCACCGGACTTTCTGACCATCATCGCTGCCGCCGGTTAAGGCGTTGCAGCCTACACATTGAAGTTTTAGGAGAAGAGAATGAGCATCGTAGTAACGATTATTTTGACGGTTCAAATGTTGACTGCATTGGGCATGATTGGCCTGATTTTGGTGCAGCACGGAAAAGGTGCCGACATGGGCGCGGCCTTCGGTAGTGGCGGCTCTGGCAGCTTGTTCGGCGCTAGTGGAAGCGCCAACTTCCTGTCGCGCACCACCGCCATTTTGGCCACCGTATTCTTTGTTTGCACCCTGGCCCTCGCATATTTTGGCAATGTGCGCCCCACCAGCTCTGGAAGCGTGCTCGAAAGCGTGGCTCCTGCAGCGCCTGCGGCAAACGTAGCTCCCGTGCCTGCCGCACCAGCGACCGGTGCCGCACAAATTCCCGCGAAGTAATTGCCTTTCCCCCGAGGGAAGTGGGGGGATTTCAGGGTAAACTCTACGTCTGCTGGAAGAGCAAAAACCGCAAGGATTCCTCAAGCAATTCCGGTAGATAAAGCCGCCGTCGTGGTGAAATTGGTAGACACGCTATCTTGAGGGGGTAGTGGCGAAAGCTGTGCGAGTTCGAGTCTCGCCGACGGCACCAAATGTTGTGGTTGTGCACCGTTTGTAAGGTGTGCGCCAATTTACGGTGATCTGATCTCAAGATGAACCTCGAGCAATACCTCCCCGTCCTTCTGTTCATCTTGGTTGGCATTGGCATCGGCGTTGCCCCCCAGGTTATTGGTTACATCCTGGGGCCCAACCGGCCTGATGCGGCAAAAAATTCCCCTTATGAGTGCGGCTTTGAGGCCTTTGAAGACGCGCGTATGAAGTTTGACGTGCGCTACTACCTGGTGGCCATTCTGTTCATTCTTTTCGACCTCGAAACAGCATTTCTCTTCCCCTGGGCGGTAACGCTCAAGGAAACGGGTTTGATGGGTTTTCTGATTGGCCTGGAATTCGTGGCAGTGCTCACGATCGGCTTTGTCTATATGTGGAAAAAGGGCGCCCTCGATTGGGAGTAAGCAGATGATTGAAGGTGTACTGAAAGAAGGCTTTGTCACCACCAGTTACGACTCGGTGATGAATTGGGCAAAGACCGGATCTATTTGGCCCATGACCTTTGGTCTGGCGTGCTGTGCGGTGGAAATGATGCACTCGGCTGTGGCGCGTTACGACCTGAGTCGATTTGGTGCGGAGGTGTTTCGCGCCAGTCCGCGCCAATCGGACTTGATGATCGTGGCGGGCACCTTGACCAACAAGATGGCGCCGGCGTTCCGCAAGGTGTACGACCAGATGTCCGAGCCGCGTTGGGTTCTGAGTATGGGTTCTTGCGCCAACGGCGGTGGCTATTACCACTACAGCTATTCGGTGGTGCGCGGATGCGATCGCATTGTGCCGGTCGATGTCTATGTGCCAGGTTGCCCGCCCACGGCTGAAGCCTTGATCTACGGCATTTTGCAATTGCAGCAAAAGATCCGCCGTACCGAGACAATCGCAAGAGCGTAAGGGAATAGCATGACTAAATATTCTGTACGCCCTGAGGCAACGCGTGATGCGGTGGTGGCTGCGTTGGGCGACAAGATTCGCAATATCAATATTGCGCTGGGTGAGGTGACGGTTGAGGTGACGGCTTCTGGCTACCTTGAAGCTGCCCAACTGCTCCATAACGCTGAGGGTTGCAAGTTTGAGCAGTTAATTGACCTGTGCGGTGTCGACTACTCCGATTACAAGAACGGAACCCACGAAGGCGCCCGTTTTTGCGCGGTGTCTCACCTGCTTTCCGTGTCCCTGAATCAACGCCTTCGCCTCAAGGTCTTTGCTCCGGATGATGGCATGCCGGTGGTGGCTTCTTTGAGCAAGGTGTGGAGCTCGGCCAACTGGTTTGAGCGCGAAGCATTCGATTTGTATGGCATCGTGTTTGAAGGCCACGAAGATCTGCGCCGCATCTTGACCGACTACGGTTTTATTGGCCACCCGTTCCGCAAAGATTTCCCCACGGAAGGTCATGTGGAAATGCGTTACGACGCCGAAAAGGCGCGTGTGGTTTATCAACCTGTCACCATTGAAGCGCGTGAAATTACGCCACGCGTGATCCGCGAAGACAATTACGGGGGCCTGCAGTAAGCAGATTGACGCATGGCTGAAATCAAGAATTACACCCTTAACTTCGGACCGCAGCACCCTGCGGCGCACGGTGTGTTGCGTCTGGTGCTGGAGTTGGATGGCGAAGTCATTCAACGCGCCGATCCGCACATTGGCTTGCTGCACCGCGCGACCGAAAAGCTGGCTGAAAGCAAGACTTTCATTCAGTCGCTGCCGTACATGGACCGTCTCGACTACGTGTCCATGATGAGCAATGAACACGCATATTGCCTGGCCATAGAAAAGCTGCTGGGCATTGAGGTGCCGATTCGTGCGCAGTACATCCGCGTGATGTTTGCCGAAATTACCCGTCTGCTCAATCACCTGATGTGGCTGGGCTCGCATGGCAATGACTTGGGTAGCTCGACCATTCTGATCTACACGTTCCGCGAGCGGGAAGATCTGTTTGACATGTATGAAGCGGCCAGCGGTGCACGGATGCATGCTGCCTACTTCCGTCCGGGTGGCGTGTACCGCGATCTGCCGGAAACCATGCCGCAGTTCAAGGCCAACAAGGTTCGTAATGCCAAGGGTATTGCCGAGCTGAACAAGAACCGCCAGGGTTCTTTGCTGGACTACATTGAAGACTTCACGCAGCGTTTCCCCACCTGCCTGGCCGAGTACCACACGCTGTTGACCGAAAACCGCATCTGGAAGCAGCGTACGGTGGATATCGGCATCGTGACGCCGGAACGCGCCCTGAACCTCGGCTTTACCGGCCCCATGTTGCGTGGCTCGGGTATTGCCTGGGACTTGCGCAAGACGCAGCCCTACGAGGTGTACGACCAACTGGACTTTGATATTCCGGTGGGCCGCACGGGTGACGTGTACGACCGCTATCTCGTCCGTATGGAAGAGATGCACCAGTCCAACGAATTGATCAAGCAGTGCGTGAAGTGGCTGCGTGCCAATCCGGGTCCGGTGATCACCGACAACCACAAGGTTGCACCTCCCTCGCGCGAGGCCATGAAGACCAGCATGGAAGAGCTGATTCACCACTTCAAGCTGTTCTCTGAAGGCTTCCGTGTTCCAGAAGGCGAAGCCTATGCGGCGGTGGAGCATCCGAAGGGCGAGTTTGGTATTTACATCGTGAGTGATGGTGCCAACAAGCCGTACCGCCTGAAGATTCGTCCCCCGGGCTTTGTGCATTTGTCCGGACTCAACGAACTGGCCACTGGCCACATGATTGCCGACGCGGTTGCCGTGATTGGAACCATTGATATTGTTTTTGGAGAGATTGATCGATGATCTCCGACGCTACCAAAGAGCGCTTTGCCAAAGAAGTCGCCAAGTACCCTGCTGAACAAGCACAGTCTGCCGTGATGGCGTGCCTGCGAATTGTTCAAAGTGAGTTGGGCTATGTCAGCGCAGAGAGTGAAAAAGAAATTGCTGCCTACCTCGGCATGGCTCCTATGGCTGTGCATGAAGTCACCACTTTCTACAATATGTACAACCAGCGTCCAGTGGGCAAGTTCAAGCTGAACGTTTGCACCAACTTGCCGTGCCAGTTGCGTGATGGCCAGGTTGCTTTGCATCACCTCGAGAAAAAGCTGGGTATCGCCATGGGTGAAACCACCAGCGATGGTCTCTTTACCCTGCAGCAGAGTGAGTGCCTGGGTGCTTGCGCCGACTCTCCGGTCTTGCTGGTGAATGATCTCAAGATGTGCAGCTTCATGTCCAACGACAAGCTGGACCAGTTGGTAGACGGCATTCGTGCTGCGGAGGGCAAGGCATGAGCGCGCAAAATGTGATTGACCAGTTCTGCGCAACTGGCGTTCAGACCTGCTTCCATGATCGCCACATCAATCCCCAGATTTACTTGGGTCTGAATGGCTCCAACTGGCGCCTGAAGGACTATGAGGCGCGCGGTGGCTACCAGGCGCTGCGCAAGATTCTTGGCAAGGACGGTGGTGAAGGTCTGAACCAGGACCAGGTCATTACGACGGTCAAGGAATCGGGTTTGCGCGGACGCGGCGGCGCTGGCTTCCCGACTGGCTTGAAGTGGAGCTTCATGCCCCGCAAGTTCCCGGG
>CAKZJN010000298.1 GCA_936943465.1 uncultured Rhodoferax sp. | reverse complement strand
CTGGTGGCCAAGCGCTATCCCGGCGTGCTGCTGCGCTTTGGCGGCCACGCGATGGCGGCGGGCTGCACGATTCACGAGGATGGCCTCGACGCCTTCGAGCAGGGCTTAACGGAAGTGGCTGCTGAATGGCTGGACGCCGCCACCCTCACCCGCCGGCTTGAAACCGACGGCCCGCTGGACCCGCAATACCTGCGCGTGGACGTGGTGGACACGCTGCACAAAGAGGTGTGGGGCCAGGGTTTTGCACCGCCCACGTTTAGCGAAGAGGTGGACGTGGTGTCCCAACGGCTGGTGGGCGAGAAGCACCTGCAACTCAAGCTCAAGCACCAAGGGCAGCCGGTGGATGGCATCTGGTTCGGCCACACCGAGCAGTTGCCTTCCCGCGTGAAGTTGGCGTTCCGGCTGGACGCGGATGAGTGGAACGGGGTGCGGCGGGTCAAATTTTTTGTGGAGGGGGCGGAGCTTTAGCGCTGCGGCGGCAATCCCGCAGAAGCACCCTGGCAAAAGACCAGGTGCGCGCCGGCACAGGTCACGCAGCGTTCTTGGTCAACTGACGCAGCAGGGTTTGATGCAACAACGCCGGATCTACCGGCTTGGTCAAGAAATCGCTCATGCCTGCCTCAAGGCACCGCACACGGTCTTCTGCAAACGCATTGGCCGTCATCGCCACAATCGGCACCGGTTTCCCGGCACTCTCACTTCGAATCCGCCGGGTTGCCTCGAGACCGTCCATTTTGGGCATTTGCATGTCCATCAAGATAAGGTCGTAATTTGCGCCAACTGCCTTCTCGTAGGCCGCTTGACCGTCTTCTGCCACGTCCACCACAAAGCCCAAATCCTCCAGCAGAATGGTTCCGATTTCTCGGTTGAAGTCGTCATCTTCCGCAAGTAGAACGCGCCGTCCAGAGAACAGGGCCTTCATTTGCGCTTCGGCCAGTTCTTGCGGTTCACTCAAGGCATTGAGAGCTTGGGCATCCGCCTTCTTGAGTTTGACGGTAAACCAGAACAAGCTGCCTCGACCTACTTCGCTCTCCACGCCGACCTCACCGCCCATGGCGGCGATCAGGCGCTTGGTGATCGCAAGGCCCAGCCCGGTTCCGCCAAATTTACGCGTGGTGGTTGCATCTGCCTGAACGAAGGGAGTGAACAGCTTGCTTTGCTTTTCCGGTGAAATCCCCAGGCCGGTATCTTGCACTTCAAAGCGCAACACCACCGCTTCCGACACGTCTTCCGCGACACGACACCGCAGCGTCACAGAGCCCGCGTCCGTAAACTTCACGGCATTGCTGGCGTAGTTGAGCAGTGCCTGACCGAGCCGCGTGGCATCGCCGACCAAGCCAACGGGCATGCGGTCTACTTCCAGGATCAGCTTCAAGCCTTTGTCGTCCACCGTCTGTTGCAACATGTTGGCAATGTTGTCGACCACGGCTTGTACCGCCAGCGGGCTTTCTTCCAGCACCAGGCTGTTGGCTTCAATCTTGGACAAATCCAGAATATCGTTAATCGTCGCGCCCAGATGCTTGACGGCGGCTTCCAGCTTCCAGAGCTTGTCCGACTGCGTGGCGCTCAGGGGCTCCCGACTAATTAACCGGGCCATTCCAGAAATGGCACCCAGTGGCGTGCGGATTTCATGGCTCATATTGGCCAGAAACTGCGACTTGGCAAGATTGGACTCGTCGGCCTGCTTCCTTGCACTGGTCAATTCCAGGGTTCTCTCGGTTACCAGCAACTCCAGGCCTTGGCGGTATTCGTCTAGCTCGGTGGCTATGCGCTTCTTTTCGGTGATGTCTTCTTGAACCGCAACATAGTGCGTGGTGTGCCCGGCCGCATCACGTAGCGGGGAGATGACGGCCCATTCTGTGAATATCGAATCATCTTTGCGCCTATTGATTAGCTCACCACTCCAGCTCGTACCCTGGCGCAGGGCACTCCACATTTGCGCATAGGTTCCGTTGGGCGTCATGCCTGACTTCAGCATATTCGGATTGCGCCCTAGCACCTCGGATACTTCATACCCGGTATTCAGCAGAAACGCCGGGTTCACGTATTCAATTTTGCCGCTTAGGTCGGTGATGATGATGCTCTCAGGGCTTTGCTCCGCAACCTGAGAGAGCTTGCGAAGCTGCTCCTCAATGGACTTGCGTTGTGTGATGTCCTCGTAGATGCCCACCAAACCAAAGACTTGCCCATCCGACTTTTTTAGCGGAATCTTGGAGGTGCGCAACCACATCGTCCGGCCATCTGGCGTGGTTTGTGGTTCCTCGTAACTCAATTTGCTTTCGCCTGAAGCAATCAATTGCCGGTCGTCTGCGCGGTACAGCTCTGCCTGCTCGGCCCACCCCATCTGGAAATCGTCATGGCCAATGACTTCACCGGGGCCTGCCTTGCCGGCATCGCCAGAAAACAAGGTATTGCAACCCAAGTACCTGAGCTGACTATCTTTCCAGAAGACGCGCAGGGGTATGGAATCAATGACCGTCATGAGCAGGTTGTTGCTGTCTGCCAAAGCGATCTCTGCAAGCTTGCGTTCGGTAATGTCCTGCATGGTTCCGATTGCACGTACAGCCTGACCACTGGCGTTGGTTTCAAATCGGCACTGCGCACTCACCCATTGGGTTCTATTTCCCGGGGTGGTTAAGCGGTGCTCAATCCTGAATGCAACATGGTTTGTCTGCGCATCGGTATAGATTGGATGGACTTTTTCCCGATCTTCTGGATGCACGGCATCCACAAACATCTGGTAATGCGGCGTGACTGTTTCGGCATCCAAACCCAGCAGTTGGTATATCTGGGCACTCCACTCCATACTTTCATTGGCCAGATCGAGCGTCCAACTTCCCAGTTGCGAGATGGCCTGCGCCTCTTGCAGCACTTCAGCCAATGCGCGAGACCTGTTTTCACTTTGCTTCAGGGCAGTTTCGCGATCGGCCAGCGCGTTGGCCAATGAGTTGATGCTGTGTCCAACCTCTTCAATTTCATCGCCTGTTTTTGGGGGCAACAAAGGTGAATACTCTCCCTTCCTGACCCGGTGGATTTGCTCCATCAACTGCCCCAGGGGGAGCACCAGGCTACGCCTAAACAGTTGATTCATGACCAGCAGAAGCCCGACGCCAATGGCTAGCAGCGTCAAGAGTGTCTGGCGTCGCTGGCGTTCAATCAGTTCATTTTCATTGCCTTTGTCAACTGCCGCGGTGAAGTAAATATGACTGCCAGGCTCGCCCTTCTCTATGGCCACCCCATAAAGGCCATTGAGCTCGCTTATCTGCAGCGCGTCCAAGCTAAGTTGTTGGCCGGAAGCCTCCGTCACCCGCAAATTTGGTGCATCGAAAGACTGGACTATTTTCACGCCGAGGTCACTGGACAGGCGCGACATATAGTCGCCATCCAGCACGTACGAGAACTCCAAATTTCCGGCACTTTGCTTGGCGAGTGGGTCCCAAATGTTCTGGTGGCTTTTAACCACCAACCATGCTCCCACCCGGTGGTAGCTGATGACGGGCTCCAAGCTGCTCGCTTCATGGGCGTGGCGCGCAATGTGGTGGTCATCCAGCAATTCATATTCACTTCTTAACGCTGGCATGAACTCCAAATCGGCCTCGGATCGCACCAATAGCTGTGACTTGCCATCGGCAAAGCTCAGGTACCCCAAACGGAAAATTCCAGCTTTCCGCCCGGCAAAGGCCAGCAACTCGCCGTTCTGGTCATAAATCGTCAAATCGCTGCTTTGTGAAAACTTGACTCGGTCCAACGCAGACTTGGCCAACAGTTTTTTCTCCTCGTCTAGCAACACCGCGTTGTAACGAGATTTGTCTTGGTACTGATTGATCAATTGAACGGACGCAATCAGCAGGTCTTCCTTGGCGGCGAGCTGCGCACTCACCTTCAAATCCGATTCAATCGTTCCCAAATTGGCTTCAAGCCGCTGGAGTGCGTGGAACAACTGGAGCCGGGTGTGGTCCATAAAGCTCTGTCGCAAAAGCAACTCCGAGCTGATTCCCATCGACAGGACGGCAATCGAAACGACCAGAGCGATCAGCAGGGAAAGCTTGTGCCGAAGGCGCAGCTTACGAAGACTGATGGCTTTCCTCTGCATTCAATGCCTTACGTCGCACCTGATAAATGGGTTTTGCCCAGGTTTGGGGCGACTGCATCGCAAACCGCTGGCTGCGGCGCAAGACGAAAATCATTGCGGAACCCATCTGCAGCAATTCCCTTGACGCGATGCCAAAAGACGAAAGCGCCAACTCGGCCAGGAATCGGCGCCGTCCAACAAATGCGTGGCAGTAAAGAATTAATTTGCGTCATGACGATACGCCTGCCACTCTAACGGAGATTTCAGCCCAGTAGGGGCAGCGCCGCTCGTCTGAGTCCCACGGCGTCAACCTGGGAAACAGTCAAATCTCCCTGCCTGAGCCGGAACAGGCGCATTGAACTGCTAACTTCCTGGACCTGGCTGCTGAGCGACTGCGCCGTTGCGGCCAGTTCCTCAACCATGGCGGCGTTCTGCTGGGTCATGGTGTCCATTTGGGTCACCGCTTCGTTAATTTGGGAAACACCCATCGATTGCTCTTTGGACGTTGTACTGATTTCTTCCAGCACAACGGTCACCTTGTCGACCGCCCCCAGCGCCACATTCATTCTTTCCAGAGCCACCGCAGTCTGGCTGTTTCCAGCCGCAATTCGCTCATTCGAAGTGGTGATCAGCAGCTTGATTTCCTTGGCAGCCGCCGCGGTTCGTTGGGCCAAGGCACGCACCTCCGAGGCGACGACGGCAAAACCACGCCCCTGATCCCCGGCTCTGGCGGCCTCGACGGCGGCATTGAGCGCCAGGATGTTGGTTTGGAACGCCACCCCTTCGATGAGTTGAATGATTTCGGTGATTTTCTTTGAAGCCTCAGAAATCTCTTGCATGGACCTTGCCACGGAAGTCACCGCGTCATTGCTGCGATGGGTTACCTCTTTGGTTTCATCGGCCAGACGGTAGCCGCGTAGCGCAGACTCGGAACTCTGCTGAATGTTGTCGTGAATCTGCTCCATGGATGCGGCCGTCTCTTCCAGGTTGCTGGCTTGCGACTCCGTTCTTTCAGACAGGTCCTGGTTACCGTCAGCAATTTCCTGGACCGACAAGCCCAGTTGATCCATCTCCTGGCGCACATCGCTCACAACGGTGCGCAGATTGACCGACATTTGATTGAGCGCCTGCTGCAATTGGCCGATACGCCCAGGGCTGCCGACGCTCACCGCGTGGGACAAATCGCCCGCTGCCAGGTGATTGGCATCGGACACCAAAGCGTCGAGTGGTTTGACGGTCATGGCCCAAGCGCTCCAGGTGGCAAAGACGGCGCCTAACGCTGCTGCAATGGCCAGCACGGTCAGGGGCAGCCCGGCGGCAATCAGACCGAACATCAGCACGCCCAAGAGCACCTGAACCAGCGCCAGCTTGGCAGTGACTCCGGGCTTGAACAAGCGGCTCAGCTTGCCGATGGCGCCCGCCCGTATCACTTGACCATGGCGCAAAACCGTAGCGACCCGCCCAGACTGTTGTTCCTGACGCATGCGCGCGTACAACTTTTCAGCCTGTTCGACCGCTTGCGCAGACGGAGCGGTTCGTACCGACAGATACCCGGTAATCTGCTCACCGTCCAGCATGGGGGTGGCATTGGCTCGCACCCAATAGTGATCGCCGTTCTTGCGCCGGTTTTTTACCAGCCCGGTCCAAGGCAATTTGGCCTGAATGGTGTCCCACATGTCCCGAAACGCCTCTTCGGGCATGTCCGGGTGGCGCACCAGGTTGTGTGGCTGCCCCAGCAATTCGCCCGTGGAATAGCCGCTGACCTCCACAAATGCCCGATTGCAGTAGGTTATGCGCCCCTTGAGATCGGTCACCGACACGAGAGTTTGCTCGGTGCTGAATCGGTATTCCTGCTGAGTGACGGGAAGGTTGCTGCGCATCAGTTACTCTCATGTGGTGTGCCCGAAACAATCTACTGGGGCCTTGAAACACCGTTGAAAGCCAGCGATGATTCGTAGATTGATGCGAATCAATTGATACGCATGTTTCGATATTAACAAACAAAGCTACAATTACACAACCGAATTTTTTGACTTAAAGCAAGAGAATCCCATGACGGAAATTCCAGACAAGTCGTATTTCACCGCCAGCGAGGTCGCTCGACTTCTGTTGGTTAGCACCAATAGCGTGCGCGTGTGGACCAACAAGGGCCTGTTAAAGACCGAATTGACACTGGGCGGCCACCGGCGCTTTCCTCGGAGCGAAATTGAGCGCCTGGTACACGAGCGGCAAGCCCAGTCGCAGGGCACGAAGCCGGATGCGCTGCGCATTTTGATCATCGATGACGATGAGGCCCTGTGCGAGATCATGGAAGCGGGCATCAAGCATGCGATGCCACAGGCCCAGGTCGCTATCGCCAATGACGGCTTTAGCGGCGGAATGCTGGCGCGCAGCACCAACCCGGAAGTGATTTTGCTGGACCTGCGCATGCCCGGCCTGGATGGTTTTCAGATCTGCAAGATGCTCAAGGCCGACGAAGTGACGCGGCGCATTCGAATCATTGCGATTTCGGGGTCACCGAGCGAAGCCGACGGAGAACACATTTGCGAGGCGGGTGCGGAAGTCCTCCTTGCCAAACCCATTGACATTTCAGGCTTGCTTGACTTAATCCGTGCACCCCACGTCCACCAAGGATCCGGTTTATAAAGTCGCCAGACACCCTCTTTCGTTGGAGTTGGAGAAAATGACCAGCGCTTGTTCCGTCTCCTGGGGCCCCGGTTTCCATGCATGAGTTGACGCTCGGTCTAAGCTATTTGCTGTCAGGCGTTTGCTTGTATGCGTTTTGCATGCATCTGGTGGTGGGACTCAGGCGCCCCCGAAATCCGGTTCACTTGTCTTTTGCCGCAGTGTGTCTGACCACTGGGGGCTTGGGCATCGCGTCGGCCATCGTTGGCAAGACGACGGACCCGGTGTCATTTCTTGCAGCCATGCGGTGGAGCGTCTTTTTTGGTGCTCTGACCTACTTCACCCAAACGTGGTTCGTTGCCATTTACACCGGCATCAAGCCCAAGTGGTTGCTTTACCCCATGTCAGGCATTTACATGCTTTCTGTGGCGGTCAATGGATTCGGTGAGCAGACCATTCAGTTCAAGTCACTGGAACGCCTCAAGTTTGTCACCCTGCCCTGGGGAGAGACCATCACTCTGGGCGTCGGGCTTCCCAGCGCCTGGTTTGTCTGGGGGACTGGGGTGTTGCTGATCTCGTTTGTGTTCATGTTTTTTGCGGCAACGGTCCATTTTCGAGCCAAGCGAAGCAGCCAAAGCTGGGCCATTCTGGTCGCCGTCTCGATTGGGGCGGTCGGCACGGTACAAGGCATGTTGGTTCGTTGGTCGGTCATCGACTTTGTCCAGCTAGGCCCGCTGTGTTTCCTGGGTCTTGTGCTGGTGATGAGTGCCATCCTTAACCGGGAATATGTCGACAAAAAGCACGGCATTGAGCGCGAGCAAAGGGCCATGCTCGAAAACGAACTGGCGGCCCTGGCCAAGGTTGAAAAGCATCACATCACTTGGCACAACGTGGCACTTCAAAATATGTTGGGCTACGAGAAGGACCAGTTGGTGGGCATGCACAGCCGGGTTCTGTTTCCCAGCGACGAGGTTTTTGCCGAGGTCAATCAGGCCGCTACGCCCTTGATGAGCCAGAGCAAGGTGTACCGTTCGCAGGTGCAACTTGCCCGCAAGGATGGAAGCAGGGTCTGGGCTTCCCTGAGTGGTGTTTTGCTGGACAACTCGACCGGAACGGGCATGTGGACCGCGATTGACATCACCGAACGCGTTCAGCAAGAAGAGCAACTTCGGCTCAGTGAAGTGATGCGGCGCAAGGCCCAGGACATTGCCGGATTCGGTAGCTACGCCACCGATTTGAAAACGGGCCTATGGCAAAGCAGCAAGGTTCTGGATGCCATTTTTGGCATCGATGAGAACTTCCCGCACGACATTCCCCATTGGAACGAGATGCTTGCACCCGAGTATCGCCAGGCCGCCCTGGAGCATTACCTGGCGGTGGCGCGCGACCGCACCGAGTTTCGAATGGACTACCAAATCATCCGTCCAGTGGACGGTGTGCGCCGCTGGGTGGCCGCCAATGGCGAACTGTCCTACGACGAAGCGGGTGAGCCAACGCAGCTCATTGGAACCATTCAGGACATCACCGAACGCAAAGAATACGAACTCGAACTGGAAGAACACAAGAAGAATCTGGAAGCGCTGGTCAAATCGCGGACCCTTGAACTGGAAATGGCCAAGGAACAGGCGGAAGCGGCCAACGTGGCCAAGAGCGCTTTCATTGCCAATATGAGCCACGAAATTCGCACGCCCATGAATGCAATCGTGGGCCTGACCGGCATTCTCAAACGCCACGGGGTCGACCCCGACCAAAACCACAAACTCAACCAGATCACGACCGCCGCGCGGCATCTGCTGGGTGTGCTGGACGCAATTCTGGATCTCTCGAAAATTGAGGCGGGCAAGTTTCAACTCGAAATTGCACCGTTTGCGTTGGAGGAGTTGACCCGCAACACCCTGCTACTGCTTGGCGACCGGGCCACTGACAAGGGCCTGGAATTGCGCATGGAGTCTGCCAACTGTCCCAGCTACTGCGTGGGCGACCAAACCCGTCTGCAGCAAGCCTTGCTCAATTACGTCAGCAATGCCATCAAGTTCACCGCGCAAGGCTCAGTTTGTGTTGCAGTGCGTTGCACCGAACAAAGCACAAGCGATGCGCTGCTGCACTTTGAAGTGACCGACACCGGTGTGGGCATTTCGCCGGAGGTCTTGCCGCGATTGTTTGGAAGTTTCGAGCAGGCCGACTCCACGACAACCCGAAAGTATGGTGGCACCGGACTCGGGCTGTCCATCACCAAGGCGTTTGCACGACTGATGGGTGGCGATGCGGGGGTTCGAAGCGAGCTCGGCGTGGGAAGCAGTTTTTGGTTTACTGCGCGCGTGGGGATGGTGGCGGATCCCGTTGCCGTGACGCAGTCGCCGGAAAGTCCGAATGCGGAGTCGCTGTTGCGCAGCAAATACCGGGGCACGCGCGTCCTGGTCGTAGAAGACGATGCCGTCAATCAAGAAGTGGCCACCATCATGCTGGAAGATGTTGGCTTGACCGTAGACGTCGCTGAGGACGGCGTGCAAGCGGTCGACATGGCCGCACGTTTTGCTTACCCCTTGATCTTGATGGACATGCAGATGCCGCGCATGGATGGCCTGGAAGCCACGCGCCGCATCCGGCTGCTTGCAGGCTATGCCAGTGTGCCCATCGTGGCGATGACGGGAAACGCGTTCAAGGAAGACCGCGACCGCTGCCGCGCAGCGGGCATGAATGGCTTCATTTCCAAGCCCGTTATGCCGGAGGACTTTTATGTTGCCGTGGCAAACGCGCTCGATGCAAACGACCGCATAAGATCGCTCGACCATGAAGCTATTTCTTGACCTCTTCACCACCGACTACGGCCTGGTGGCCTTAGCGGTCACACTGATTTCTCTGGGCCTGGCTTGGGCCTTTCATGCGTTTATCCGCAGAAAAATCCGGGAGTCAGCGGACTCTGAAAAGTCCGCCGGAAATTAGGCGCTAACCAGCGCCGGCGCTTGCGCCACCGGTGCCTGCAGGTAACGCGCCACAAACGCGCCCACGGCCTTCTCGGGTAGGTCGATCCAGACCACGTGCCCACTGCCCAGCGCCGATTGCACGGCTTCGCCTTCGGCGTTTTGCATGCGCTGAACCTGCACATCAAAGTTGCCGGTGGGGTGGATGATTTCCAGCCAGTCACCCACCGTGAACTTATTGCGCGCGTTGACCTGCACCATGCCGCGTGCAGCATCAAAGGCGACCGCATCCCCCACATACAGGCTGCGGCCCGACTCCGAATAGCCGCGCAGGTAGTTTTGCGTTTCCTCGGGCGTGTGGCGCTGGAAGAAGCCGCTGGTGTAACCCCGGTTGGCCAGGCCTTCGAGTTGGCCGATCAACTCGGGCGCAAACTCGCGCCCGGCCACGGCATCGTCAATGGCGCGGCGGTAGGCCTGTGCCGTACGGCACACGTAATACGGGCTCTTGGTGCGGCCCTCGATCTTGAGCGAGTCGATGCCGATATCCACCAGCCGTTTGACGTGCTCGATGGCGCGCAGGTCCTTGGAATTCATCACGTAAGTGCCGTGCTCGTCCTCTTCGATGGGCATGTAGCTGCCGGGGCGCTGGCTTTCCTCAATCAGATAGGTCCCGCTGGGGTGTGCGCCGAGGTCGTTGCCGGCAGACGATCCACAACCCGAAGAGCCGCAGCCACCCGAACCACAACCGCCTCCGCTGCTGGACATGGCGGGCACGCCTTC
>CAKZJN010000297.1 GCA_936943465.1 uncultured Rhodoferax sp. | reverse complement strand
GCGCGTTCATGGGCCAATTTTAAGAGGCGATGCGACCTTCCGCATTGGCAATTTGAAACGGAAATTTCACTTTTTCCGCACATTTGTCTTGCTTAAGAAAGCTTCGTACGATCCCTTCAGGATCGGACGTGTTCCCAGCGAACAAAACGTACCGGGACCTCACACTTCGCTGTCACCCACCATGAAATCACTCCCCCGCACCCTTACCCGCGGCCTGCGTGCCCTGAGCCTTGGCCTGTTATCACTTTGCATTGCCGGAACCTCGCTGGCAGCCGACTTGAAAGAAATCAAGTCCCAGGGCGTGTTACGGCACCTGGGCATCAAATATGCCAATTTCGTAAAAGCCGACGGCACGGGCTTTGATGTGGAACTGGTCAAGGGCTTTGCCAGGCACATCGGTGTGCGCTATGAACTGGTGTACACCAACTTCTACGATGTCATTCGCGATATGTTGGGCAAGAACGTGGTGCGCAATGGCGATACCGTCACGCTGGAGGGCAATTTCCCGGTGCGCGGCGACATGATTGCCACCGGCTTCACCGTCTTGCCCTGGCGGCAAAAAGTGGTGCTGTATTCCCAGCCCACGTTTCCTTCGCAGGTGCTGCTGGTAGCGCGCAAGGATTCGCCCTATTCCCCGGTTCCGGCCCAGCCCACTCTGGCGGCCGAGATTGCCAAGACCAACGAGGTCCTCGGCAAACACAGTCTCTTGGTGATGGAGCGCACCTGCCTGGACCCGGCCAACTACGGCCTTAAGGGCAAAGGCGTTGATCTGCGGGCCTATTCGGCCAGCAGCAATCTGGATGAAATGGTGCCCGAACTCCTCAAGGGCGAGGTCGATTTCACGCTCCTGGACGTGCCCGATGCGGTGATTGACCTGCAGCGCTGGGCCGGTCGTATCAAGGTGATCGGTCCGATTTCCGAGCACCAGGAATTGGCCGCGGCCTTTCCCCCTTCATCCCCCGAGCTGCGGGCTGCGTTTGACGAATACCTGCGTGGCATCCGGGCCGATGGCACCTACGACAAGCTGGTGAATAGCTACTACCCGGGTATCCGGCGCTATTTCCCGGGCTTCTTTGCGCGAAAGCCGTAGCCGCACCCCACAAATATGGGAGCCCGCTTTGATGCCCTGCTAGAGCGACTCACACTGCGCCAGTTTCTGCTGGCCTTTGTGTTGTTTGCGGTCGTGGTGGGGGGTATCGGGTCGGCGGGTTTCTACTACCTTTCCAGCGGCACCATCGCGCTGGAAGAGCAGCGTCTGCAGTCACTGGCTGAGTTCAAGGCGGTGCAGCTATCTGACTGGGTTAGCGAGCGCAGTGCCGATCTGGAATCCAACGCGCACAACGACGTGTTCCGGGAACTGCTGATGTCATCGCGCTCCCCAGACATGCAGCAGTGGCAGGATCGCTTTGCGGCGCTCTATTCTGACCAGCGTGTGAGCGCCTGGCTGGAAGAGGTACGGGCCCTGTACGGCTACCGCAGTGCCGAGGTGCTGACCCACCAGGGTGATTCGATCATCACCACCGGAACGGCGCCCTACACCGACCGGGAAATCCGGCCCTTGCTGGCACAGGCTCTGGCCGTCGAGAAGGCGGTGTTGCTCGACATCCGCATCGGTAGCGACGGCAAGCCCTACATCGCTTTCGGCAAACACATTCCGGATGCCGGTCTGAACGCGCCCTTGATCCTGGTGTATGCGATTGCGATTTCGGACCGCTTCCTGCCCATGCTCAACGAGTGGAGCAACCCGACCCAGACGGGTGAGCTGATGCTGTACCGGATGCATGACGACGAGGTGAGCCTGCTCAACCGCATCGCGCCTGACGGCCGGGACTTTGTGCGCTTTAAGCTGAAAGACACATCGCAGCCGATTCACAAGGCAGTGGTCAACGGGCCGGGCATTTACAGCGGGACCGACTTCCATGGGAAAGCGGTGCTGGCAGCGATCCGACAGGTGCCGGGTACGCCCTGGTGGATCTCGGCAAAGATCGAAGAAGACGAGTTGTACTCACCAATTTACCGCTTGGCATGGGTCTGCGGGTTGTTGAGTCTGGCCAGTATCGTGGCGGCCGGCGTGCTCATGACGTTGATGTGGACCCAGCAAAAGCGGCGCATTCTGGAGGCTGAAACGCTGGGCGAGCAACTTCGCAGCGCTTCCATCAAGGCGGAACAGGCGAACCAGGCCAAGAGCCTGTTTCTGGCCAACATGAGCCACGAAATTCGCACGCCGCTCAACGCGGTGATCGGGCTGTCTTACCTGGCCCTTCGGACCGAGCTAAGCCCCAAGCAACACGACTACCTTGCCAAGATTCACAGCGAAGGTGGAGCCCTGCTCAACATCATCAATGACGTGTTGGATTTTTCCAAGATCGAGGCCGGCAAGCTCGACCTGGAGCTGGCACCGTTTTGGCTGGATGAGTTGCTGGACAGCATCTCAACCATGATGGCGCCCCGTGCGCAGCAAAAGAACCTTGAATACCTGGTGCGCATTGCACCCGATGTGCCGCTGGGCCTGACCGGAGACTCGCACCGCCTGCGCCAGGTCTTTCTGAACCTGATCACCAACGCCATCAAGTTCACCGAGCGCGGCCAGGTCTATGTGAACGTATCGGCCGCTGCGGCCGGTCCGGAACTGATCGAACTGAACGTGGCGGTGCAGGACACCGGCATTGGCCTCACCGAGGAGCAGCAGAACAAACTGTTTGCCACTTTTACCCAGGCCGACAGCTCAACCACCCGCAAGTACGGCGGCACCGGTTTGGGCTTGGCTATCTCAAGGCGCCTGCTGCAGTTGATGAAGGGCACGATTGGCGTGCATTCCCACTTTGGCGTGGGCACCACGTTCACCTTCCAGGTGCGCTTGCAGGAGTCGGGCGAAAAGCGGCCCGCGCTGGTGGCTCTTGGCGCACCGCATAACCTGCGGGCCCTGGTGGTGGATGACAACACCGATGCCAGCCAGATTCTGGCCGAGCAACTGCGCGGCCTTCATTTCCGGGTCGAAGAGGCCGGTGACGCACACGCTGCGCTGCAAATGGTGGAGGCCGCACAAGCCCAGGATCCCTATGCACTGATCTTGATGGACTGGAAGATGCCGGAAATGGATGGCCTGAGCGCCACCCGCCAGATCCTGCAGAACCCGGCGTTAGCGCACAAGCCAGCGATTGTGATCACCACCGCCTTTGGCGCCGACGATGTACGCCTTGAGGGCACCCAGGCCGGTGCCATGGCGTTTCTGGACAAGCCAGTCAGCCCGTCCCGCCTGTGGGATACGGTGGCAGAACTGGTGTCGCCCGCATCGAAGGCCCATAAGGTTATTGAGCAAGCCCGTGAGCGCGCGTTGCCGCAGCTCAGAATGCATGTGCTGCTGGTGGAGGACAACGAAATCAACCAGCAGATTGCGTCCGAAATGCTGGCCTCTCTGGGCGTGCAAACCACCATTGCCAACAACGGGCAGGAGGCCTTGCAAAATCTGCAAAAGAACGCGTCGGCGCTGCCGTGGTCCATGGTGTTCATGGACCTGCAGATGCCCGTGATGGACGGCCACCAGGCCACCGTTGAAATTCGCAAGGACCCGCGCTTCAAGGACTTGCCGATTGTTGCCATGACCGCCCACGCGATGGTCGAAGAAGGGCAACGCTGCCTGGACGAAGGCATGAACGAGCACCTGACCAAGCCGATTGATCTGCAGGCGCTGTTGGCCTGTTTGCGGCGCTGGGGAAAACCGGGGGCCGAGGGCCATGCCGTGCCCGGTCATCGCATGGCTCCACCGCCTGCACCCGAACGGCCGCACGTTGCGCTTCCAGTGATACCCGGCGTAGATACCGCCTGCGGGCTGACCCATTGCGCGAACAACCAAGGCCTGTACCGCTCGCTGCTGCTCAAGTTTCACGTCTCGCTGATGGGCAAGGTCGAAGAGCTGCGCCAGGCCGCCGCGCAGGAAGACGTGACCGTTATGCGACGCGTGATTCACACGGTCAAGGGCACGTCACTCAATCTGGGGGCGATGGCATGTGCCCAGGCTTGTCTAAGCGCCGAGCAAGCGCTGCATCAGGAGACCGATGCCTCGGTCTGGGCCGAGCGGACGAAGACTTTAGAACCCGTGTTCATGGGTTTGGCCGAAGCCATTCGCAATGCGATGGATCTGGAAGCCCCGCCCGCAGCAGCCCAACCCACGCCGAAGGCGGCGCCCAATGCCAATGACGGCGAGGTGCTGGGCCATCTGGAAGGCCTGGTCCGGGGCTGCTCAACCGAGGCCGAAGACTACTGCGTCAGCCAGGCAGACGCTTTGCGCACCGCACTGGGGCCTCACTACGAAACTCTGTTGCAACAGATTCGAGACTACGACTTTGGGCCTGCAGCACAAACGCTACAAAAGGCCGCAGCGCTCAAAGGTACGCACTAGACCCGACCCCAAGCGGGGTTAGCGCAGCGCCTGGACGACTTATTTGCCGAAGTGGCCGGCCGCAATCAGGCGATCAATTTCAGCCGCAGCTTGCAGCCAGTCTTCTTCCGTGTTGCCCGGTGCAAAACCGCGACGTTCGGCAATGTAGAAAGCGGCCACTTCAATATAGTTGGCGCGCTGCTCTGGCGTGACGGTTTTGGCGGTCTTCTTGGGAGCCGCTGCTGTCTTGGCAGCAGGGGCTTTCTTGGCGGCTACTTTGGGTGCCGCGGCCTTGGCTGCGGGTGCCTCCACAGGCGCTACAGCGGGTGCAGGTGCTTTGGCCG
>CAKZJN010000296.1 GCA_936943465.1 uncultured Rhodoferax sp. | reverse complement strand
AGCGTTAACCGCCTTGGTAAGCATGATAGCCATTCATTGAACGACGCTGTTGCCGCCGCCCCAGAACTGACTGTCAAAATTCAATCGGCGCCAACACCCTGCCTTCAATTACTGCGCCTCGCTCAGGTCAATTTGCGCGTCTTTTTTCAGTCTGGCCATAGTGCACCTTAGTTTACCTAGCCACCATGCAGCCACTTTTGCACTATTTAGGCGAATAAAAATCAACAAGGCAACTGGCAATTTAGACAGTGTAATTTGCATAAGCTGTTGATTTATATAGAATTCCCCGCCGCAAGGCCTGCCGGTTCGATTCCGGCCCCGGGCACCACGAATTCCGTGGCTTGGTTGCTATTTTCTTCATAGCGGCCCTTAACGCTCCCCCCCAAGTTGTTCCTTGATCGCAGGCATTGCGCCGGGTGGATTGCTGCGTCCCGCTGCACCCATTGCTAGCCGCGCGCGCTTGCAATTGCGTGGCCGGCCAATGCACTGGGTGGCCGACCCGCATGGCCGCCTTGTGGCGTCCAAAAGTGCCGTCCCAAAGCGCCGAATGGATCAACGGTTGATTCGCAAGGCAAGCGGCTTTGCGCCACCTCCCCAAAAGTCTGATTTAGATCAAAACCGCCACAAAAACGCATGTTGCAGCGCAAATAAATTCGATAAATGTGAAAAAAATCACAGTCTTGAAGCGCACAAACTTTCAACATTAAGTTAAATTAAGAATGTAACTTTTCACCTAACTAAGGTTACAAAAAAACTCAAATTCAACGGGTTAGGGCAGGCGGGGCCGACACATCAAAGCGCGCAGTTTCAAGCACTGCTCAGGCGCTTGCGGCCCTCAAAAATATACATGTATCAAGGAATGAAACCAATGAAATCCAGTGTGAAATCCAAAGGCGCAGTCAAGGCGGCGCGTCGTGACAATGCCTTCAAACTGCTGACCAGCACTGCCATGATTGCCATGGCATTGGGTTCAGCCTCTGCTATTGCAGGCCCCGGAAGAGTGTGCCTGGATGGCGTTACCCCCCTGGCAAGCTGCGGCGCCGGCACCATTGGCACGTATTACGCCAACAGCCCCAAGCTGCGCAAATTTGTGGACACCCTGCCCGGCTTGACGCCTGCTGGCAAGAACACCTTTGCGAAGGATGGTTCCGGCACCTATATCTCCGTCGCCATTCCGGATGTCACTTCTTACCCCGGCTCCGAATATTTCATTATTGGCGTGGTCGAGTACCAGCAGCGCATGCACAGTGACCTGCAAAAGCCCACCACTTTGCGCGGTTACGTGCAGTTGTACCCACAGGGCGCCGTCGTCAATGGCGTCGCAAAAAGCACACCCGTGGACAGCCTGACCGGTCAGGTGTTGCCCGCTCCATATGCACTGCAATACCCCGACAAAACGCCCATTACCTGGCCCGGCACAACAGAGCAGGTGTACGCCTACGACAAACCGAACTACCTCGGCCCGATCATTTTGACCCCCTCCGGCACCCCCGTGCGTACCAAGATGGTCAACCTGCTGCCGCTGGGCCGCGCAACGGTCCTCGCCGGTGGCGTGGTGAGCCGCAATGGCGACATGTTCCTGCCGGTGGATGAATCCCTGGGCGGCGCCGGCATTGCGCCCACCGCCACCGGTGCTCCTGCAGAAAAATACCCGCAGAACCGCGTGAGCTTCCACTTGCACGGCGGCGACACCCCCTGGATTAGCGACGGTACGCCCCACCAGTGGATTACACCGGCCGGCGACACCAGCAATTTCAAGACCGGCAACCGCATGTTCAACGTGCCCGACATGCCCTTCCCCGGCGAAGGTGCCCTGACGCTGTACTGGCCCAATGACCAGAGCGCGCGCCTGATGTGGTTCCACGACCACTCCTTTGGTCTGACCCGTCAAAACGCGTACGCCGGCAATGCAGCAGGCTATGTGATTTACGACAACACCGAACTCGCCCTGCAAGGTGGCGTAAGCGGAACGGATCCCAGCTTCGCGGCAAGCGGCATCAACAAAGCACTGCCAAACGCGCTGTTCGACCAAATTTTGCTGGTGATTCAGGACAAGACCTTTGTTCCGACCGACATCGCTGTACAAGACAGCAAATGGGACACCCAACGCTGGGGCCAGCCTGGTGACCTGTGGTTCCCGCACGTCTACGAGCCGTTCCAGTTGTGGGGTGCAACCGCCCCTGCCATCGAAACCGACCCCGCGAACGTGGGTGTAAACCCCGCTGGACGTTGGGATTACGCCGTAAACGACATTGGCGGCACCTACCTGCCGCCCAAGGTAAGAACGCGTATGGACCCGGAGTACGGCGAAGTCGCATTCCCCGACGGTTCTTACGGCGGTGCCTCGACCACGCCTGAAGCCTACATGGACACCCCGGTGATCAACGGCGTGGCCTACCCGACGATGACCGTGGAGCCCAAGGCTTACCGCGTGCGCTTCCTGAACGGCGCCAATGACCGCTACTTCAATCTGTCGCTGTGGGTGGCGGACCCCACCCAGCCTACCGAAATTGTCACGGTTGCCCCTGGCGCAGTGGATAGCCAAGGAAATGTGAATAACTCGTTGGACGCGGCTGGTATTCCCGACCCCGCAACCGCTGGCCCGAACATCATCCTGTTCGCCAACGAAGCCGGTTTCCTGCCCAAGCCCGTGGTCTACAAGCCGACTCTGATGCCCTATGTTGTGGCTGACGAAATTGGCATTGACCCGACCAACTTCTACCTGGGCTCGGCCGAGCGTGCCGACACCGTCATTGACTTCTCGCAATACGCTGGCAAGACCCTGATCTTGTACAACGACGGCGCTGCCCCCGTGCCCGGTGGCGACCCGCGTTACGACTACTACACTGGCAACCCGGACCAGTCCCTCGGTGGCGGCGCGCCCAGCACGCAACCAGGCTTCGGTCCCAACACCCGCACCATGATGCAGATTGTGGTTAAAGATGTGGCCCCGGCTGCACCCTATGACCCCAACGGGACCGGCGGCCCCCTGGCTACTGAGTTGCCCAAGGCCTATGCCGCTACCGCAGAAAAGCATGTGGACGTAGCGGCTACGCCGACCACGCCGGCAATTGCCGCCATGCCTTTGTCGCTTGACCCTGTCACCGCCAAGTTGACTTTGTCGGACGGCAGCTCCGTCCCGCTGCAGATCAAGACCATTCACGGTTTGAACGACCCCAATATCGGCCGTCTGGTGGCCCAGTTGGGCACCGAGTTGCCGATTACGCCAGCCGACCCGACCGTGCGTGTGGCCACCCCGCTGTCCTACATCGACGTACCCACCGAAATCATCAGCCAGGACGAAGTCCAGTACTGGTGGATCCGGAACTACGACGTGGACAACCACCCGATGCACTTCCACCTGTTCAATGTGCAGGTGCTGGCGCACTACGATCCGGCCAACAACTCCATGCGTCCGCCAACGGACGACGAGTTGGGCTGGAAGGAAACCGTCAAGAACTGGCCCATGGAAGACCTGCTGGTCGCCATGAAGCCCAAGACACCGCAATTGCCCTTTGGCCTGCCCAACAGCGTGCGTACGCTGGACCCGACCATGCACGACGGTGCCACCGCCAATGACGTGCTGTACGGCACCCACACGACCGACGGCAGCACCACGCCCTTTGCGTTTGCGCAGCTCGAACTGGATGCGACCAGCCCGAACTACGGTCAAAGCAAGGCGGTGTCCAACACCACCATGGACTACGGTTGGGAATATGTGTGGCACTGCCACATCCTGGGCCACGAAGAAAACGACCTGATGCGCCCCATGGTGTACCTCCCGGTCATTGCGGCCCCCGCGGTACCGACCGGTGTAACGGTTAGTCCGAACGGCTTGGTCCAATGGACCGACCCGACTCCGGCCAATACCGCCAAAGGCAACTCCTCCAATGAGTTTGGCTTCCGTGTTGAGCGTGCAGAAGTCAGCTCTGTGAATGGCGTTGCCACTCCCGGTGCCTTTGTTGCCCTGCCCGCACTGTCTCCCGTCATGGACAAGGCCAATCGCGTCAACACGCTGGCCAATGAGGTCAGCTACCAGGACAAGCCGGTTGCAGGTATCAACTACCAATACCAGGTGGTTGCCGTCAACGAGGCGGCTCCCGCTACCAGCGCCGCGACAGATCTGGTTCAGGCGCTTGCGCCCACCGGTCTGAACGTCGCAGCGGCCCCGGTCGCGACGGCACGCACGCTGACCCTGAAATGGACCGATAACGCAAACAACGAGTTGGGCTACTTTGTCGAGTCGAGTACCGATAACGGAGCCACCTGGAAACCGGTGGGTGCCGTAGCTGCCAACGTCACGACCCTGGCCGTGACTGGCTTGCTGCCTTTCACCACCTACCAGTTCCGTGTGGGCTCGGCCAAGATCGATTCGATTACTGGCGCCGCCTCTGCAACGGGCTACACCGCTGGCTACGCCAGTGTCATCCACACCACACCGGCAGAGCTGCTGGCACCGGTGGTGACGGCCAAGTCCACCACCAACGCCGCTGGTTTGCCGCAGGCATTGGTGACCTGGACGGACACCTCGACTGGTGAGACCGCCTACGTTGTTGAACGATGCACCGGCACCACCACCGCGTGCAATGCGGCCGCCGCGCCGTGGACTGTTCTGAGCAACACCTTGGCTGCAGGCACGGTTAGCTACACCGACTCCACCGTCGTTGCAGGCACCACCTATGTCTACCGCGTGAAAGCCTTGGGCGGTGCTACGGTCGGCCCAGTGGGCAAGTCCGCACAAGTGCTGGCTGCTGTGAGCGTGAATGCGCCGACCAATCTGGTTGCGTCCAGTGCCGCTGGAGCAGACGTCGTGCTGAAGTGGAACGATGCTTCGACCAACGAAACGTCGTACAAAGTTCTGCGCTCAACTGCAGGAGCAAACACCTTTGCTGTGATCGGAACCGTCGCCAGCGCTGCTGCGCAAAAGGCTTTGACTACGGCTATTGCAACCTACACCGACAAGACGGTCGTTTCAGGTGTTAGCTATGACTACCAAGTCATCGCTGTCAACACCAACGGAACCACCGTGTCCGACTCGGTGCCGTCCAACACCGCCACGATTTCTCCTGTGGTGCCGGCGCCCACTGCGCTGACCGCCACGACGACGACAGGCAAGATGGTGTTGACCTGGGTTGACAAGAGCACCAACGAAACCTCGTTCCGCGTGGCCCGTACCGAAACCGGCACCGGCACAACGGTTCTGCTGACCGCTCCGGCAAAGGCAGGCTCTGGTACTACGGTGACCTACACCGACGCCACTGCCGTTCCGTTGGTGAGCTACACCTACACGGTGGCAGCAGTGACCTCGGCCGCTGCGGTTGTGCCCGCGGTAACTGGCGCAGTTTCCACACCCGTTGCAGGCCAAGTCAATTTGGCAGCACCTGGCGTGGCAACGGCTGCGATGACCAATGCAACCCGCATTACCGTAACCTGGACTGATTTGGCCAACAACGAAACCGGCTTCATCGTGGAACGTGCGATCAACGGCGTCTGGGCTGCTCTGCCTGCGGTCGCTGGTCAGATTTACACGGCCAAAGCCAATGTGCTGACCTATACGGACAACCTGGTTGCCCCGGTCACGCAAGGTAGCTACCAGTACCGTGTGAAGGCGATCAGCGCGACGGGAACCGGTGTCGCTGCGGTGGTGAAGGCAAGCTCCACTGCGACCGTGTCTAACGTGCTGGACTTCACAGCGCCTGCATCGGCACCCGCAGGTGTGCAACAGTTGGCCAGCGCAAAGGGTACGCTCAAGGTCGGTTGGAATCCTTTGGTGGGTTCACAAACGGGCTTCACGATCCAACGTTCTACTACGGCGGCATTCACCACTGTGAATGCCACGGCAGTCGCTGGCGCGGGCGCTGTAACCGGCACCATTACCGGACAGACCTCTGGCAAGTCCTTCTACGTCCGCGTAGCAGCGACCAATGCGTTGGGTACTTCGACCTACTCGCCCGCTGTCTTGATGCTGGTTCCTTAAGTTGACTCTCACCGCCCCGTGCCTGCACGGGGCGGTGGTGTGCAACTACCTTGCGCTAGCGCATACAGGTTCATCATGAACTCGACATTGAAACGTATGCATTTGCTGGCCTGGCTAATCGCCGGGTCGGCTTTTGCACAAATGACACCCGACAAGGATGTCGCAATAGGCCGCAGCATCTACCTGACAGGTGCGTTACCGGATGGAAGTCCGATCAAGGCCCTGCGCTCCAACAGCGAAACCGTTACCGGACAAGCCGCTGCCTGCGTCAACTGCCACCGCGGAAGTGGGCTGGGTCAGGTGGAAGGGAATGTAGGTATTCCCCCGATTACCGGCCGCGCCCTGTTTAGGGAGGGTGAGCCGGTGCATGTGCGCATGGACAACAGCGTCACCCGAACCATGTCTGCCCTGCACGCGCCGTATGACAGCGCCAGCTTCAAGGCGGCAGTACGCGATGGCGTGCTCGTCAGTGGTGCGGCCATGCATCCGTTGATGCCGCGCTATATGCTGGCGAACGAGCACGTTACGGCGCTGGAGGCTTACCTCAAGACGCTGTCCGTCACCATGTCGCCCGGCGTGGATGCCGACACCATCCGCATGGCGACCGTGATTGCTCCGGGTGTTTCCCCGGAACGGCGCAAGGCGGTGATAGATACGCTGACCACCGCCGTCAAGCAAATGAACCTCAATGTCCGTTGGGGCAAGCGGCAAAAGCTGATTGACGTGCAGGAGCGCCGCCATCACTCACGCCGCAAATGGTCTCTGGACATCTGGGAACTGAACGGCCCGAGCACCACCTGGGCCGAGCAACTGGCACAGCGCCAGCGGGAAAAACCGGTGTTTGCCATCCTATCGGGGCTTGCTTTGGACAACTGGCAGCCGGTTCAGGACTTTTGCGAGTCCAGCCGCGTGGCCTGCTGGTTCCCCAGCCTGGACCTGGTACCCGAGAACGCCGCGCAAGGCAATTTCAGCCTGTACTTTTCTGCCGGCGTAGCGCTGGAGGCGCAGGTCATGGCCCGCTCGCTGCAAACCAGCACGGGCCGTGTCGTGCAAATTACAGCACCCAATGCGGTAGCCCAGGGCGGCGCCCAGGCGCTGCGCAAGGCGCTTTCTGCGGGTCGCACGACGGGCGTGGCGGATGTGTCCATCACGGACGGTGCCGGCGCACTCAAGGCAGCCCTGAGCGGTTTGACCGAGCGCGATACGGTCGTGCTGTGGCTGCGTGAAGCCGATTTTGCTGCGCTAAGCGAACTGCCCGCCACACCGGCACAGGTGCTGATTTCTGCCACCACGGGCGGTAGCGAACAGCTTGTCCTGCCGCCTGCGCTGCGCCGCAATGCACGCTTGGTGCAACCGCTGGAGGTGCCGCGCCTGCGTACCGCCAATGTGGAAAGGCTCGATGCCTGGCTTACCGGCAGCCAAGTGCCACGCGTCGATTTGCGCCTGCAGTCCGAGGCGTACTTCGCTGCAGTGTCACTGCAGGCCACCGTGCGCGGCATGCTGAACAACCTGCACACCGACTACCTGATTGAACGCGCCGAAGCGACCTTGACCGGCTACGAGGCGATGCAGGTGCAGGAAGAAATTCAGGCCATGATGATGGGCCCCATGAACAAGCGCCCGCAGTCCCACACGCAGGCGACCCCGGCAGAGAAAGCCACCATGGAGGCCACCACCAAAGCCCAATTGGCCCACCTCGAAGAAATGCGGGTGCGGGGCGGAACCACGGTGTACCCGCGCCTGAACCTGGCACAAGGGCAGCGGTTTGCCTCCAAAGGGGCTTACCTGATGCGACTGAACCCGGATGCGCCGGGTGTTACCGGCGAGCCGGAATGGCTTGTGCCTTAAGAAATATCTGTCAACCGAAGGGCTTCGGCCCCCATTATTCAAACCAACGCAAGGAGTAGAACCATGATGAAGAAAATGATTGCAGCCACTGTCACCCTGTTGTTGTCGAGCAGTTTCTGCCTGGCACAAACGGCTGCCGCAACCGATCAGGTCCATCGCACCAAAGACCAGCGCGCACGCATTTGCAAGAAGGAAGCGGCCGACCAGAACCTGGGCGGCGAGGAAGCGCGCAACTACGTCATTAAGTGCATGAAGGGCTAAGCGCCACCAACGCTAGCAGCGCAATGTAAGCGGGGCCCAGTGCCCCGCTACGCCTTGCCTTCGGGCACCGGCAAGCCCATCGCCTCGGCCAGTTGGCCCAAAGCGATTGGCTTGCTGAAGGCACCCGTCAGACGCAGGCCATTGGCTTTCGCAATGGTGCGGGCCAGGTCCAGAATTTCCATATCGACCCCGCTGGCCACCATGATGCCGCCCTGGTATTTCATTTCAGACAGGTTGTTGAGAAATTCAATGCCGTCCATGTCGGGCATGAACACATCACAGAGCAGGAAATCAATTGGCCCGGCGTGCGTCTTGAGCATCCTGAGCCCGGCGTGGCCATTCCTGGCCGAAAGCACCTGGGTCACGCCCAGAACGGCCAGCAGTTCACCCATCACCACGTGAAAGAAGTCGTCGTCATCCACCACCAGCACGGTGGGGGACGGTTGAGTGTTGGCTACCTGTGTCATGTTTTTTTCCTTGATCTGCACAGCATTATGTCTCTGCGGGGCCGAGGAATATGGACACGTCTTGCAGTTCCTGCGGCAGTCGCGCATTGAGCGTCCGGCACACGTGGTGGTCACCGCTAAGGCCTGCTTTTTCGAGAAACTCGCAGAGGTCTCCGAGTCGCATGGCACCCACGGTTCTGGCGGAGGACTTGAACTTGTGGGCCACTTCGGCAGCATCCGCGAAGCGGGACTGGTCGACCGCCAGCGCGATTTGCTCCCGATAGCTTTCGGAGTCAAGCCTAAAGTGGGCCAGCAGACGTTTGTGGATGGCCGGGAAATTGCCCATGGTGCGCGTCAAGGCCTGAGCGTCCCACAAAGGCGTGGGCCCCGTCGCCTCAGGACCTGCGCACGCCGGCCCATCCGAGGCGGGTAACGCAGAAGCGGCGTCCCGCGTTCCGGCCAACACCTTGGCCAGAGTGGCAAACAAAAGTGGCGGGTTGATCGGCTTGGTGACCACGGCAAGCATGCCGGCCTCGATGCACAGCGCATGGTCCTCGCTGCTGGCATTGGCGGTCAGGCCCACTACGGGCAGCCTAGAGGTATCGGCGTTGCCGCGGATCAGGCGTGTGGCCTGCAAGCCATCCATCACCGGCATGCGCATGTCCATCAGCACGCAGTCAAAGCGCCCTTCCTGAACCAGTTGTACCGCTTGTGCCCCGTCGTTGGCCAGCATCACGTGCACGCCCAGGGCTTCGAGCATGCCTTTGGCCACTTCCAGATTGAACGCACTGTCATCCACCACCAACATGTGCGTGCCCCGTAATTCGTCGCCACTGTGCTGACTGGCTTCTGCGGCCGCGAGGGTCGCAAAGGCCTCGGAAGCATCACCCAGGCGCGCGGTGAACCAGAAGGTGCTGCCCGCGCCCGGCACGCTGTCAAGCCCCACTTCTCCCCCCATCAGTTGCGCGAGTTGCTTGCAGATGGCAAGGCCGAGGCCGGTGCCGCCGTATTTGCGTGAGATGGAGTTATCGGCCTGCTCAAACGACTGAAACAGACGCTGCCGCTGCGCATCCGTAACCCCGATGCCGGTGTCCTGCACTTCAAAGCGCAACAAGCGCGCACCCGACGCATCCACCTCCCGCTGCGAAACCCGCAGGGTGACCACGCCGTGCTCGGTGAACTTGATCGCGTTGTTCACATAGTTGATGATGATCTGGCCCAGACGCAAGGAATCACCGCGCAGGTTTTGAGGCACCTCCGGTGCAATTTGCTGGCTGAGTTGCAGCCCTTTCTCGCGCGCGCGCCCTTCGGTGAGTTGCAGCACGTTGCTGAGCACCCGGTGCAGGTCAAAGTCCCCCACTTCCAGCGCCAGTTTGCCGGCATCGATCTTGGAAAAATCCAGGATGTCGCTGATCAGGCCCACCAGATGCGAGCCGGCCGTTTGTATTTTTTCCAGGTAGTCGCGCTGTTGCGCCGAAGGATTGGACTGCAGCGCCAGATAGACCATGCCCATGACCGCATTCATCGGGGTCCGGATTTCATGGCTCATGTTGGACAGGAAATCGCCGCGCGAACGCTTGGCAACCTCGGCGCGCTCCAATGCCAGCCCGAGTTCGTTGGTGCGTTCCTGCACACGGGTCTCCAGGCTCTCATTGAGTTCCATCAAACGGGCCTCGGCCTGTTTGCGCTCGGTGATGTCCTGAATGGTGCCGATCAGGCGGAGTGCGTTGCCTTGTGCATCGCGCTCCAATTCGCCGTTGGCCGCCACCCAGCGCTTTTGGCCGTCGCAAGGTCGGGTGATGCGGTAGTCCATGCGGAAGTCGCAACGCCCGGCGGCCACGTCGCGGTAATGTTCCAGCGAGGGGCGCCGGAACTCTTCGTCAACGACCAGGTTCCAGTTTGCGATGTCGTAGACAAAGTCGGGCGTCAAACCGAAGATGGCGTCGAGCTGCGCGCTGCTTTCCCACTGACCCGTTTTCAGGTCCGTCATGTAGCTGCCAAAGCCGGCCATTTCCTGGGCCTTGCGCAGCTTCACCTCGTTTTCCATCAACTGCTTCTGATTGGCCACGCGTTCCGTGATGTCGGCAATCGCGGCAATCACCATGCGTTCGCCGTGCAGGGTGAACGGGCTCAAACCCACCTCCACCGGAAATTCGTGTCCATCACGGTGCGCGCAACTGATGCGGCGGTTGGCTGTCATCGGGCGGGCGACTGCGTTGCCGACAAACAGGTCGCGTTGCGCAGCATGACCCTGCTGACGGCCCGGGGGCACCAGAGCGTCCACATTCATGCGTGCGAGTTCCTCCGGGCTATAGCCAAACATGCTGTGGGCCACCGAATTGGCAAAGCGGATTCCACCGTCCGCTGCCACCAGCAGCATGGCATCGGGCGAGGCTTCCAGCACGGCGAGCAACTGCCGCTCATCGGCGCTCTTGAGGGCGGTAATGTCTTGCCGCGTTCCCATAAAGCGCAAGGGCTTGCCTTCTGCATCACGCTCGGCCACACGGCCGCGATCCAGCATCCAGATCCACTCACCGTTCTTGTGCAGCATGCGCCCTTCGTGCGCGTAAGTCGTGCTGTCACCGTCAATGCAGCGCTGCATGGCCTCACGCATCTGGGCGGCATCTCCGGGGTGCTCCAAGGCCAACCAGTAGCGCAGGCTGGCGCCACCAATTTCCGCCAGCGTGCGGCCCAGCATTTCGGCACAGCGTTCGTTAAAGACCACCTCACGGGTCTGCACGTCAAATTCCCAGGTACCCAGGTTGGCGCTCCAGAGAATTTGCTCAACCCGTTCGTGCGAAGCCCGTGCCTGCGCCAGCGCCAGCTCGGCCTCGCCAAAGGCGAGTTCGGAGGTCATTTGCGCCGCTGTCAAATCTTCCAGGTTTTGCTGCAGTTCCTTT
This sequence comes from uncultured Rhodoferax sp., assembly GCA_936943465.1. Taxonomy (GTDB): domain Bacteria; phylum Pseudomonadota; class Gammaproteobacteria; order Burkholderiales; family Burkholderiaceae_C; genus Allorhodoferax. The sequence goes on along the minus strand of CAKZJN010000296.1, from coordinate 1,264 downwards.
TCATAGTGATCGCGCAATCGGTTGAAAGCCGCCGCAATGACCGTGTAAAAGACCAGTGACATCAGGAACTGGGTCTTGACCTCGACCGTGTAGCGATAGGCCAGGGTAAGGTGGTCGTGCACCAACACCAGGTACACCGCAACACCCGCCAGAAAGGTCAGGCTATAGCGCCACCCCCGCTGTTGCCCCTTAAGAAAAAACGCCAGAAAGGGCGCCAGATAGGCCCAAAAAAGACCGGTGCCCTGCAAGCCGCCAAAGTGAATCAGGGCCCCCAAAATAGTGACCGTCGCTGCAGTAATGAGCCCTTCGGCGACACCCACACCGCGCGGGTGCGAGCAAATCAGCGCGGCCGGCAGCAGCATGAAAACCACCGCCGCCAACTCGGTCAGACCCAGCGGAGCCATGCCCGGGGTCAGCAGGTTAAACAGGGAAAAGACCAAGCCCACGGCAATGCCTATGCCGGAAGTCGCGCGCGCCTGCCGGGCCCGTGAATTCAGGCCAATAAGGCTTTTTGAGACGCTTCTCAGAAACTCGACCGGCCAGTTACCAAGTCGATCGGCCTGACCGTTCACCATGCGATCTCCCTCACGGATACCATGTATTTTTGGGTTAATTTTGCAGGAGCATAGGTTTTATAGCCCGGCGATGCCACTGGTATTCGCCGTCCTTTTGACCTGCATCACAGGTTCAGGACGGGCCCAGCGTGCGTTGCAGGACGGGGGCAAAAAATGGTAGGCTCATCCCAGCCAATCCAACCATTTCAAAAAAAGGCGTACCACCATGTTTCCCGAACACCGCGAACTCATCACCCAACTCAAATCCAGCGACCAGCACTTTGCACGCTTGTTTGACCAGCACAACACGCTGGACCAGCGGATCAAAAACATGGAGTCGCGTATCGAGGCGGCCACCCACGAGCAGATCGAAGCGCTCAAGAAAGAAAAGTTGCTGCTGAAGGACTCGCTCTACGCGATTCTGCGCAAAGCGGCCTAAATCACGTACAGGCCGGTTTCCACAATCTTTTCGGCGGCCAGCGCTTCAAACGCGCTGTGCACCGACAGGTAAACCCGGCCAGTCAGCCCCGACCACAGGGGAGACTGCATCAGCCGGTCTTGCACCGGCCCTTTCACCTCGGCCAGATGCAGCCGGATTCCCCGCTCTGACAAATCCCGATTCAAGTCCGTCAGCACTTCCATGGCGGTGGTGTCCACCCGGTTGACTGCACTCATGATGAGCACCAGATCCTGAACGCGCGGGTCGCGGG
>CAKZJN010000295.1 GCA_936943465.1 uncultured Rhodoferax sp. | reverse complement strand
AACGGCTTCTTGGTGGTGTTGTAGGCCAGGTAGCCGATGTTCAGGCCGGGTTGCTCCATCAGCGTGACATGGCTGTCTTTGCGCATGGCATCCAGATCGGCCGGGTTGGGGTAGGGCATGACATGGCATTCGCCCTTTTGCAGCTTGGCCCAGCGCACGGAAGCATCCGGTGTGATCGAGAAAATCAGGTCGTCTATTTTGGCTTTGCCGGCCCAGTATTGCGGGAAGGCCTTGAAGCGGAGGATGGCGTCCTTCTGGTATTGCACCAACTGGAAGGGGCCGGTGCCCAGGGGGTCCTGGTCAATCTTCTCGGGCGTGCCAGCCTTGAGCAAGGCAATGGCGTATTCCTTGGACTGAACGCCGGCGAATTGCATGGCCAGGTTGGCGAGGAACGGAGCTTCGGGCTTGTTCAGGGTCACCTTGACGGTGTATTCATCGACCTTGTCGACGGATTTCAGCAGTGCGGGCATACCCATGTCGCCGAAGTACGAGTGGTTGGAACTGGTGACCTTGAAGTAGGGGTCGTTCTCTTTCCACTGGCGCTCAAACATGAACAGCACGTCGTCGGCATTGAAGTTGCGGCTGGGCGCAAATGTTTTGTTGCCATGGAACTTGACGCCCTTGCGCAAGAAGAAGGTGTACTCCAGGCCATCCTTGGAGATGGTCCACTTTTCAGCCAGCCCCGGGACTACCTTGGTTCCGCCGTGTTCGAACTGAACCAGGTTGTCGTAAATTTGTTCGGACACGTCAAACGAGGTGCCGGTGGTGTTGATGCTGGGGGCAAAGTTCTCCGGGCTGCCTTCAGAGCAATACACCAGCGTCTTGGCCGATGCGGCGCCCATGGTCATCATGGCCGGCAGAATGACAGCGGCCAGCAGGGCGGTCTTGCGCAGTTTGAATTGCGCTACGGAATGGGTCATCAATTACCTCCTGATAAAAAAATACATGTTACGTCACCGGTACGTTAGTACAGGGCGGGTTACTACGAGGAGGCCAATTTTTCTGCTTCAAAGCATGCCACTTTGCGCCCCATCAAATCCTGTAGCGGAGGGCGCTCTGCATGGCAGCGGTCAACCGCATGGGGACAGCGTGTGGAGAACACGCATCCTTTGGGGGGATTCAAGGGCGATGGCAGTTCACCGGTCAGCACAATGCGCTTGCGAGCCTGTCCGCTACCGGCAAGACCTGGTGTAGAAGCCAGCAGGGCCTGGGTGTAGGGGTGCAGCGGCTGGCTGAAGATGGCCTCCTTGGGGCCTTGCTCGACCGCGCTGCCGAGGTACATCACCAGCACATCGTGGGCAATATGACGCACCACGCCAAGGTCGTGCGAGATGAACAGATACGCAAGGCCCAGGTCGTGTTGCAGGTCGGCCAGCAAATTGAGCACCTGCGCCTGAATGGACACATCCAGCGCCGAAACCGGTTCATCGGCTACCACCACCAGCGGGTTGAGCATCAGTGCGCGGGCAATCGCAATACGCTGGCGCTGGCCGCCTGAAAACATGTGCGGGTAGCGGTCGTAGTGTTCTGGGCGTAAACCGACCTTGGCCAGCATGGCCCGTGCCTTTTCGGCGCGTTGCTCGGCGTTCAGGTCGGTGTTGATCTCCAGCGGGGCTTCCAGAATCTGGCCAATGCGCTTGCGCGGATTGAGCGAGCCATACGGGTTCTGAAAAACCAGTTGAACCTTCTGGCGCAGGGCCTGTTTGTCGTGCGTGCTGGCTTGGACCACGTCGATGCCGCCCAGTGTCAATTTGCCTGCAGTGGGAGCTTCAATCAGCGAGACCATGCGGGCCAGCGTGGACTTGCCGCAACCTGATTCGCCCACCACCGCCAGCGTCTTGCCAGCCTCCAGCGCGAACGACACGCCGGTTACGGCCTGCAATTGCGCTGGCGCACGAAACGGGCCCTTGCTGATGGGGTACACCTGTCGCAGGTCTTCGGCGCTTACAACGGTGGTACTCATACCGAAGCCTCCGCTGCTTGAATGGAAGCCGTTGCGCGGCCTAGCGGAAAGTGGCAGCGCACAGCACCGGTCGTAGCGTGTTGCAGCGCGGGTCGCGTATCGCAGGCCGGCGTGCGGTAGTTGCAGCGTGGCCCGAATAAACATCCATCGGGGCGGTCATACAGACCCGGCACCATGCCCGGAATGGTGGCCAGACGGCCACTGCCGCTGCTGCGTTCGGGCATGGAGGCCATCAGTGCCTCGGTGTACGGGTGCATTGGCGAGGCAAACAAGTCGTGCGCAGTGCGTTGCTCCATGAGCTGGCCGGCATACATGACCGCCACGCGTTGCGCCATTTCGCTGACCACACCCATGTTGTGCGTAATTAGCACCAGCGCCATGCCGCGCTCTTTCTGGAGTTCGCGCAGCAGGTCCAGAATTTGCGCCTGGATAGTGACGTCGAGCGCGGTGGTGGGCTCATCGGCAATCAGCAGTTTGGGGTTGCAGGCAATCGCCATGGCAATCATGACGCGTTGGCTCATGCCGCCCGAAAACTGGTGCGGGTACAAGTCGAGGCGGCTCTCTGGGGCTGGAATGCCCACCTGCTCCAACAATTCGATGGAGCGCTTGCGTGCCTGTGCACGGGTCATGCCCATGTGCAGCTTGAGCGTCTCTGCCAACTGGAAGCCCACGGTGAAGCAGGGATTCAGGCTGGTGGTGGGGTCCTGGAAAATCATGGCCAGGTCTTTGCCCGTGATCTTGCGGCGTTCGTTTTCCGACAGCGTCAGCAGGTCGTGGCCATCAAAGCGCATGGCATCGGCCCGGACCTGCCCCGGGTAACCAACCAGACCCATCAGGGCCATCATGGTGACGCTTTTGCCAGAGCCGGATTCGCCCACGATGCCCAGCACTTCGCCGGCTTCAATTGAGAAGCTGACACCGTCCACGGCATGCATCACGCCGTTGTGCGATGGAAATTCCACCGACAGATTGTTGATTTCAAGTAATGCCATATGTTGGTTCTTTTCTATGGCGTCTCTTAGCGCTTGAGCTTGGGGTCGAGCGCATCGCGCAGCCCGTCACCCAGCAAATTGAAGGCCAGCACCGTGATGAGGATGGCCAGGCCAGGAAAGGTCACCACCCACCAGGCGCGCAGCACAAACTCGCGCGCATCGGCCAGCATGGTGCCCCACTCGGGCGAGGGCGGTTGTGCGCCCAGGCCCAGAAAGCCGAGCGCCGCAGCGTCCAGAATGGCCGCCGATATACCCAACGAAGCCTGCACGATAAGCGGTGCCGTGCAGTTGGGCAGAATCTCGCTGAACATGAGCCGCAGGTGGCCGGCACCACCCATGCGGGCTGCCGTGACGTAGTCGCGCGAGGCTTCGGCAATCACTGCTGCGCGCGTGATGCGCACGTAGTGGGGCAGCACCACAATCGCCACCGCCAGCATGGCGTTGACCAGGCCCGGGCCCAAGATGGCAACGATCACAATCGCCAGCAGCAGGCTGGGCAGCGTGAGAATGATGTCCATCAGGCGCATCACGGCCACTTCAAACACGCCACGGATGTAGCCGGTCAGCAGGCCCAGCACGGTGCCGGTCACGATGGACAGCGCCACCACCGCCACCCCAATCAGCAGCGACAGGCGGGCACCATGAATCAGGCGCGACAAGATGTCCCGGCCAATGGCATCGGTACCCAGCCAGTGGGCGGCACTGCCACCCGTAGACCAGGCGGGCGGCACCAGAAACACCGTGTTGTCCGTCAGGTCAGGAGCGTAGGGCGCAATCAGCGGGGCAAACGCCGCCATGAACACCACCAGGCACACCACCACCAGGCCGCCCAACGCGCCCTTGTTGGCAGAAAAGGAACGCCAGAAATCACCCAGAGGGCTGATGTGTGGAACCAGGCCGTCGGTTTCCGTTTTTGTGCTGGCGTTCATGATTGGTGACGGATGCGCGGGTTGATGATGCCGTAGGTCACGTCGACCAGCAGATTGACGGCCATGACCACCATGCCCAGTAGCAACATGCCGCCCTGCAATACCGGGTAGTCGCGCCGGCTGATGGCCTCAATCAGCCACTTGCCCACGCCCGGCCAGGAAAAAATGGTCTCGGTCAGGATGGCACCGGTGAACAGCACACCCACCTGCAGGCCAATGACCGTGATCACCGGAATCAGCGCATTGCGCAGCGCATGGACCGTGACCACCCGCAATGGAGACAGGCCCTTGGCACGTGCGGTGCGGATGTAGTCTTCGCCCAAGACTTCCAACATGGCCGAGCGCGTCATTCGCGCAATCACGGCCAGCGGGTTGGTGCCGAGCACGATGGTAGGAAGAATCAGGTGCGAAGCCGCCGACAAAAACGCGCCCTTCTGGTCAGAGAGCAAGGAGTCAATCAGCAGAAAGCCGGTCACGTTGTCAAAGAAATATTCGACTGCAATGCGGCCCGAAACCGGGGTGAGGTCAAGCTGCACCGAGAACAACAAAATCAGCAGCAGGCCCCACCAGAAAATGGGCATGGAGTAACCGGCCAGCGACACACCCATGACCCCGTGATCAAGGATGGAGTTGCGCTTCACAGCAGCCAGAATGCCGGCGGGGAGGCCGATCAGCAAGGCGAAAAGAATGGCGCACAAGGCCAGTTCCACAGTCGCTGGAAACAGCGATGCAAACTCCTGCAGCACCGGAGCCTGCGTGATGATGGACTTGCCCAGATCGCCGTGCAGAACACGCCCGATGTAAATGCCGTATTGCACGATGATCGGTTGGTCCAGGCCGTACTCGGTCAGCAGTTTGGCGTGGCGTGCGGCATCAATGCCGCGCTCACCAGCCAGCGTTTCGATGGGGTCGCCCGGAACCAGACGAATCAGGAAAAAGGCCAGCAGCGTCATGCCGAAAAAAGTCGGAATGATCAGGCTCAGGCGGGTGAGGGCGAAGCGGAGCATGGTGGATTCTCAAACAAAAAAGGCCGGTAGTCACCGGCCTTTTGGCATTCGCAAAATGTCGAATTACTTGAGGTGCTTGCCGATCAGGCCAGCCATTTCGAACATGGTCACTTGGGCCTTGCCGAACACTTCCTTCAGCTTGGCATCGGCGTTGATGTTGCGCTTGTTAACTTTGTCTTGCAGACCGTTCTTCTTGATGTAAGCCCACAGCTTGCTGACCACTTCGGTACGCGGCAGTGCAGCTGCGCCAACTACGGCTGCCAAAGCTGCGCTGGGGGTCAGTGCCTTCATGAATGCAGCATTGACGGTACGCTTCTTAGCGGGAGCTGCCTTCTTGGCGGGAGCTGCTTTCTTTGCAGGAGCGGCGGCCTTCTTGGCGGGAGCTGCCTTCTTAGCAGGAGCAGCTGCCTTCTTGGCAGGTGCTGCGGCCTTGGCTGCTACTTTCTTAGCGGGAGCTGCCTTCTTCGCAGGTGCCGCCTTCTTTGCGGGAGCGGCCTTTTTTGCAGCCGGTTTTTTTGCAGTTGCCATGATTGATTGTCCTTCTAGAAGTTGATTAATCACCTACGAAAAACTGCTTCTTCGCTGGTAGAGCGGATGCTACTGGAGAAAATAGGCGTTTCCAAGCGGGAAATTACTTTTTTCACTCGCAGATGTTGTTTTTTTCATTGGAGAATCGTCCCTTTCTTCAAAAAGGAGCGCCCTAGCATGTCCCACCCGTTTGCCACCTGCGATTTATGCGATGCCCACAAGGCCGATAGCTCGGGCGAATTTCGTGTTCTTCCCCCGGTGTTTCGCGATTTTGGCCAGCTCACCCGCTTCAGTGGCCCGGTTCAGACGGTCAAGTGTTTTGAAGACAACACGCTGGTGAAGGCCGCAGTCGATGCACCCGGTTGGGTTGATACCCCGCAGGGGCGTGTAGGCAAAGTGTTGGTGGTGGATGGTGGTGCGTCGCTGCGCCGGGCTCTGCTGGGCGGCAACCTGGGCGCCGCTGCTGCCCGCAATGGTTGGGCCGGTGTGGTGATTGATGGCTGTGTGCGTGACACGGCCGAATTGGCGGCGCAGGCTGTCGGCATCCGGGCACTGGCACCCATGCCCTGGCCCACGGAAAAGCGCAACGAAGGCCAGAGCAATGTGGCGGTGCAGATTCAGGGCGTATGGGTGCGTCCTGGCGACTGGCTCTACGCCGATGAAGACGGCATCGTGGTGAGCAGCAAGCCGCTGGTCTAAACCACGCTAGACGTGTGGCTCCACCGGGGTGTTGCGGTCTTGCCGCCCCGGCAGGGTTGCCAGCAATACGCCGGTGAGGGCCACCGCAAACGCCAGAACCTGCATGCCGCTGAGTGGCTCGCCCAAAACCAGCACGCCCACCAACGCCGCTGAAATCGGTAGCAGCACGGTGAATACGCCGGCGTGGGCGGCCGGCACATGCCGCGTGCCCGTCATCCATAGCCACACGGTCCAGACGCTGGCGGCCAGGGCGTAAAACACCAGCAGCAACCACGATGAGACATGCACCGCAGCAAAGTCGAAATGCCAGGCGGTGTAAAGGCCCATGGGCGTCATCAACAGAAAGCCGCACAGATTGATGATGGCCGAAATGCGTTTGGGGGACACCGCGCCGGTCAGCTTCTTGCCGATGACGGCATAAAACGCTTCGCACAGCACCGCGCCAAACACCAGCAGATTGCCGAGTAACACGCGGGAGGTATCCGCACTACTTGCCGACGCCACACCCTCCGGCGTGCCGTGACGGGTCAGCGCCAGCATGCCGATACCCAAGGCGGCACAGGCGACGGCGGCCCAGATGCGTGGCCCGATCTTTTCCTTCAGAAAGACCCAACTCATCAGCGCCACCACTGCCGGAATGGCCGCCATGATCACGCCCGCCGATACGGCGCTGGTCATGCTCACGCCAAACAGCATGCAGATTGAAAACATAAAGTTTCCCAGGAAAGACTCCAGAAACAGCAGCCAGCGGGTGTTGCGCGTCATGGGTGGCTCGGGCGTGGTTTTCTTGAACCAGCCGGCCATGGCGATGCCGCCAATGCCAAAGCGCAGCCAGGCCAGCAGAAATACCGGCAACGCTGCCACCAGTGGCTTGGAGAGCGCCACGTAGCTGCCCGCCAGCGCCATGGCGAGCGCCAGATAGCCATAGGCGATCCAGCGGCGGGTGGGCGGTGATTGCAGGGGCATGGGCGAAGCAGGGCGGCAGGAACGTAGCGAGACAGCCTACACCAAAGCGCTTGCCGAAAAGCTGTTGGGTCGTGTTGCGGCCCAGTGGCTTGCCGGGTTGACATGGAAGTGGCCCCAGACAAAACCATGCCCTTGCGCTACCGTAGCGGCTTTGACATTGATCGACTGAGGACCGCCATGGCCATTGGGCAATTTGCATACGCCAACAACAGCAACCGTTTTCTGGCCGCCCCCGAACTGAGCGACGAGCCGTTTGCGGTGTGTGGCGTTCCGTTTGACGGCGCAGTGACCAACCGGCCGGGTGCCCGCTTTGCGCCGCAGGAGGTACGTCGCGCCTCGCTCATGCTGTGTGACGGCATTCACCCCTTGTTTGATGTCAGCCCGCTTGGACTACTGGGCGACGCGGCGGATATGCGCCTGCCCAACGCCTCGCCGCTGGTGGAGGTGCGCACCGCGATCGAGCAGCAGGCCGCCCGGCTGATGGCCTCGCACCATTGCGTGTTTATCGGTGGCGACCATTCGGTCACGCTGCCCTTGCTGCGGGCGTTGAAAGCTAAGCACGGCCCGGTGGCGCTGGTTCACTTTGACGCGCACTGCGACACCTGGACCACCCACTTCGATGAGCCCTCCGGCCACGGAACCTGGACTTACGAGGCGATCCAGGAGGGTTTGGTAGACCGTAGCAAGACCGTGCAAATTGGTATTCGTTCCAGCGGAGAACGTGCGGCCCGCGAGTATGTGAAGGATCAGGGCGGCCTGATTTACAACGCGCGTGACCTGCGCGGGCGTGACGGCGCGCAGCTTGGTTTCATCTTGGCTGAAATCAAGGAACGCATTGGCAACACGCCGTGCTACCTGACGCTGGACATTGACTGTCTGGACCCTGCCTTTGCGCCGGGCACCGGAACGCCGGAGCCGGGTGGCATGACCAGCTCGCAGGTGCTGACGTTTCTGGAAGAGTTGGCACCGCTGAACTGGGTCGGAATGGACTGCGTGGAGGTGGCTCCGGCCTATGACCACGCAGAGCTCACCAGCAACGCCGCGGCGCAGTTCATCTGGACCTATCTCTGCGGCCAGATTGCCAAACGCGCCCGTTAATCGCCCGCTCACCCCGTAACAAGGTACGCCCATGCTGCTCGACTCCGACACCCAACTGAACCAGAAAAGCTACTACGAAGCCAGCGTGAACCGCGAGCCGGCCAGTGGTCCGTTGCAGGGCGACATCACGGCCGATGTGGTGGTGGTGGGCGCAGGTTTTGCCGGGCTGTCGGCTGCGATTGAGTTGGCACAGCGCGGCCACTCGGTGGTGGTGCTGGAGGCAGACCGCGTAGGCAGCGGTGCATCGGGCCGCAATGGCGGGCAGTTCATTGTGGGCTATGCCAGCGGGCAGGAGCCGTTTGAAGAGCAACTGGGCCGTGCGGATGCGCGCCGGGCCTGGGAGATGTCGATGGAGTCGATCGACCTGATTGACCAGCGCATAGCTGACTTTCACATCGACTGCGATTACGTCGCGGGCTACCTGTACGTGGCCGACTCCGAGCGCAAGGCGCGGGCGCTGGAGGCGGACATGCAGACTATGGAGCGCGAGTACGGCTTTCAGGTGGACTTTGCCCGAGGTGCCGATGTGTCGCGCCACATCAACAGCCCGCGCTACTGTGCTGCGGCTTATGAAAAACGCTCGGGCCATTTGCATCCGCTCAAGTACTGCCTGGGACTGGCGCGCGCCGCCCGCAGCCTGGGTGTGCAGATTTTCGAGCAGTCCGCCGTGCTGGACATTCAGCGCGGAACCCCGCTGCTTGCCCGCACGCAGCGGGGCTCGGTCAAAGCGCAGTTTGGCGTGCTGGCCGGTAACTGCACGCTGGGCGAATACGGGCCCCGGGTGGCCCCCGAGATTGCCCCGCGCATCATGCCGGTGGGCACCTACATCATTGGTACCGCACCGCTAGGCCCGGAGTTGTGCCGGCGTCTGGTGCCGAGCAATGCAGCGGTGTGTGACAACAACTTTGTGCTCGACTACTTCCGCTTCAGCGCAGACCACCGCATGCTGTTCGGCGGCCGCGTCAGCTACTCGACGCGCACGCCGGCCAAGCTGAGCGGCGTGATGGCCAAGCGCATGGGCCTGGTGTTTCCCGAATTGCGCGAGGTGCCGGTGGAGTACGTCTGGGGCGGCTTTGTGGACATCAGCATGAACCGTGCCCCCGACTTCGGTCGCCTGGGCAGCAACCTGTATTACCTGCAGGGCTTTAGCGGGCACGGCGTGGCACTGACCGGGATGGCCGGACGCGTGGTGGCGGAAGCCGTCGCGGGGCAGGCCGAGCGCTTTGACGTCTATGCCCGCCTCAAGCACCAGAAATTCCCCGGCGGGACGTTGTTGCGCACACCCAGCCTGGTGCTGGGAATGGCCTACCACCAGTTAAGGGATTTGCTCTAGAAGGCTGCGGCGTTCAGGTCTTGCGTGCCAGCTCGGCCTGAATCGCCTTGGCCAGCAGCGGCCCGTAATGGGCAATGTCGGCCAGCGGGGCGTAGCCGTAGCCAATCACCAGCCCCCGGGCGTCGGTGCGCTGCAGGCAGTAGGCGCTTAAGGCGCGCACCGTCATGCCCATGTCACCAATCCGCAGAGCCAGTGCCTTGTCGTCGATCTCAGTCGGCAAGCGCAGACACAGGTGCAGGCCTTGTTCAGCCCCGGAAATATCGGCGCGGCTACCCAGGCAGGGTTGCAACGCTTCCAGCAGGCAGTGGCGGCGTTCGGCGTAGCTGTGGCGGGCGCGGCGCAGGGAACTGGCAAAGTGCCCCATCTCGATGAACTCCGCCAAGGCTGCCTGCAGGGGCATCTGGCCCGGGCGGTTCAGGTCGTAATGGGCCTGCTTGAAGGGCGTAACCAGGCGCTTGGGCACCACCAGATAGCCCAGCTTGAGGCCGGGGTACAGCACCTTGGAGAACGAGCCCATATAGAGCACGCGCTGCTCCTGGTCGAGCCCGGCCAGCGACGAGAGCGGCGGGCCGCTGAAGCGGAATTCGCTGTCGTAGTCGTCCTCCAGAATCCAGGCGTTGTGGGCGCTGGCAATGCCCAGCAACTGCTGGCGGCGCGGCAGCGACATCACCGCGCCGGTCGGATACTGGTGCGACGGGGTGGTGTAAATCAGTCGTGGCGCCTGCTTCTCGTCGGCCGGGCCGGGTGCCATGCCGTGCTGGTCCACCGGCACCGGATGCGTGCGCAAGCCGGTCGCCATAAAGGCCTTGATGGCACCCCAGTAGGCCGGGTCTTCCAGCCAGACGGTGTCGCCATGGTCACCCAGCAACTGGGCACATAGCTCCAGGGACTGCTGCGTGCCACTGGTAATGATGACCTGATCGACATCCAGCGGCACGCTGCGAAACACACGCAAGTAGTCGGCCACGGCGCGGCGCAGCGGGGCGTGCCCGCCCGAGTAGCTGTAGTCCAGCATTTCGGGGTAGGTCATGCGCCAGTGCTTGTTTTGCAGGCGCTGCCACAAGGCCACCGGAAAAGCACTGAAGTCGGCCACACCGGGCGTGAAGGGCTGTACCTCCAACTGCGTGGCGCAGTAGGTGGTGGACAAGGCGTTGCCCCGCTTGGACAACGAGGCCAAGCGTGTGCTGGCACGCGCATGGTGGGTTCGGGCGGCGGTGCGGGGCAGGTTGTCGTTGACGTAGGTGCCACTGCCCACGCGGCTGACCAGATAGCCCTCGACGGTAAGCTGGTTGAGGGCGGCCACCACCGTGTTGCGAGACAGTTTGAGGTCTTGCGTGAGCTCGCGGCTTGAGGGCAGGCGGTCGCCGGCGGAGAGTTTGCCGTCGAGCATGGCGCGGCGCAATGCCTCGTACAAGCGGCGGTGCAGCGGCATGTTGTCCTGCTGGCTCAAACGCCCCATTTCGGTTAGTAAAAGTTCGGACAGCATGCGGATTTGTTTGTGTTCAAGGCTTGCAACTGGCACCATGAAGCCACCTCAAATGGCTCCGGATTGAGGCCAATTTTGCAACACAATGCTGCAAAGAACACGGAGACAACCATGAAAAAGCCGCCGTCACTGGTCTGGCTACCTGCCGATCATCGTCTGCTGGGAACTGAAGAGCGCACCATGCCTTTTCTGGTTCTGGGCGACAAATATGCACGGGCCGTCAAGGTCAATGCAGAGGCACAACCGGTCATGTTTCCGTTGGCCGACGCCAGCCAGATCGATGAACTGCTGTCACTGGTGGACGGCGTCATGCTGACAGGTTCTCCGTCCAATGTGCACCCCCAACATTTCGGCTCCACGCTGGCCGACCCGCAACTGATGCTGGACGAAGCCCGCGACAGCTTGACGCTGGCATTGGTCAAGGCCTGCGTTGCACAGGGCGTGCCTCTGCTGGGCATTTGTCGGGGCTTTCAGGAAATCAATGTGGCTTTGGGCGGCAGTCTGCACCAGAAGGTGCATAACCTGCCCGGTTACCTGGACCACCGCGAGTCACCCGATGGCAGCTACGAACAGCAATACGCCCCCAGCCATGCGGTGCGCTTTGCGCCCGACTCGGCTTTTGCCCAATGGGCCGGTGGCGAGACGGCGCAGGTGAATTCGGTGCACGGTCAGGGCATTGACCGTTTGGCACAGGGTTTGCGTGCCGTAGGACACGCGCCCGATGGGCTGATTGAAGCCTTTGAAGTCATAGGTGCTTCGGCCTTCAGCTACGCGGTGCAGTGGCACCCCGAGTGGAAAGCCTCGGACAACCGTTTTTATGCGGCAATATTCAAGGCCTTTGGTGAGGCCTGCCGTGTGCGGCAGTCAAGTCGCCTGGCAGACAGCAAACGGTTTTGAACGCTGCAATGCAGCAAGGAGTGAGTGATGAGTGAAAACAAGACAATGAATTTCAACGATCTGGAACAGTGGCTGAATGAGCGCCGGGTCACGGAGGTGGAGTGCCTGGTACCCGACTTGACCGGTGTGGCGCGCGGCAAGATTCTTCCCCGTGCCAAGTTCACCGAAGACCGTGGCATGCGTCTGCCCCAGGCCATCGTGGCGATGGGCGTGACCGGTGAGTTCCCCGAGAGCGGCCCTTACTACGACGTCATCGAGCCCACCGACCGTGACATGCAGTTGCGGCCCGACCCCAGCACCGTGCGGATCGTGCCCTGGGCTGCCGACCCCACCGCGCAGGTGATTCACGACTGCTTTGACCACGCCGGCAACCTGGTGCCGTTTGCACCCCGCAGCGTGTTGCGCCGCGTCTGCGACCTGTTTGCCGCCGAAGGCCTGCAGCCCATCGTGGCGCCCGAACTGGAGTTTTACCTCACCGCCCGCAATACCGACCCCAACACGCTGCTGCGTCCGCCGGTGGGGCGTAGCGGCCGCGCCGAGACGTCGCGCCAGGCCTACAGCATCGACGCGGTGAACGAGTTCGACCCCTTGTTTGAAGAAATCTACGACTACAGCGACAAGATGGAGCTGAACGTGGACACCCTGATTCACGAAGTGGGCGCCGGGCAGATGGAAATCAACTTCTTCCACGCCCAGCCGCTGGGCCTGGCCGATGAGGTGTTTTTCTTCAAGCGCACGGTGCGTGAGGCCGCTCTGCGCCACGACATGTACGCCACCTTCATGGCCAAGCCGATTGCGGGCGAACCGGGCAGCGCCATGCACGTGCACCAGAGTCTGGTGGATATTGCCAGTGGCAAGAACGTGTTTAGCAATCCGGATGGCACCCCGTCCGAAATGTTCATGCACTACATCGGCGGCCTGCAGCGCTACATCCCTGCGGCCATGGTGCTGGTGGCGCCGTACGTCAACAGCTACCGCCGCCTGTCGCGCAACACCGCAGCGCCTATCAATATCGAATGGGGTTACGACAACCGCACCGTGGGTATCCGCTCGCCGATTTCCTCGCCGGCCGCGCGCCGCGTGGAAAACCGCGTGATTGGTGCCGATGCCAACCCGTATGTGGCGATGGCCATGACGCTGGCCTGCGGTTACCTGGGCATCAAAAACAAGATCAAACCCAAGCCCGAAATGCGCGGCGACGCGTACTTGTCGCCCTATTCGCTGCCCCGCAGCCTGGGCGAGGCGCTGGACTGGCTGCGCAAAGAAACCGACCTGCACGAAGTGCTGGGCAAGGAATTCATCACCGTGTACTCCGAAATCAAGGAACTGGAATTCGATGAGTTCATGAAGGTGATTTCGCCTTGGGAACGTGAGCATTTGTTGCTCCACGTCTAAGCGCAAGGCCAACCTTAAGTACACAGAAACCGAAGCACTGAAGCGTTATCAAAAAGTTACCAGAGGACAAATATGAGCACCAATGTGATTGCCCCACCCGCCATCGTCAGTCGCGCACAGGCCGTAGACACCAAGGCCGTGCAGGCGCTGGACAGCGCCCACTACATCCACGCCTTTACCGACCACGGTGACCTGGCTACCCGCGGTGCCCGCGTCATGACCCATGCTGAGGGCATTTATGTGTGGGATTCGGAGGGCAAAAAGGTGCTCGACGGTATGAGCGGCCTGTGGTGCGTGAACGCCGGTTATGGCCGCAAAGAGCTGGCCGATGCCGCCTACCAGCAGATGATGACGCTGCCGTACTACAACAGCTTTTTCCAGACCACCAACGTGCCCGCCGCCAAGCTGGCCGCCAAGCTGGCGTCATTGGCACCCAAGGTGGGCGACCGCAGCTTTGACCATGTTTTCTACAGCAGCAGCGGCAGCGAAAGCAACGACACCAATGTGCGCATGGTGCGCCGCTACTGGGACCTGTTGGGCCAGCCGCAGCGCAAAACCATCATCGGTCGCGTCAATGGTTACCACGGCAGCACCATGGCCGGTGCCTCGCTGGGCGGCATGAGCGGCATGCACGCCCAGGGCGATCTGCCGATTCCCAACATCCTTCACATCGAGCAGCCGTACTACCTTGAAAACGCCTTGCCGGGCGAGAGCGAGGCCGACTTTGGTGTGCGCGCAGCGGGTTGGCTCGAAGCCAAGATTCTGGAAGTCGGGCCTGACAAGGTGGCCGCCTTTATTGGTGAACCGGTGCAGGGTGCCGGTGGCGTGATCATTCCGCCGGCCACTTACTGGCCCGAAATTCAGCGCATCGTCGACAAGTACGGCATCTTGCTGATCAGCGACGAAGTGATTTGCGCCTTTGGCCGTCTGGGCCACTGGTTTGCCTATGAAAAGCTCGGCTACAAGCCCGACCTGGTGACTTTTGCCAAGGGCGTGACCAGCGGCTATGTGCCGCTGGGCGGCGTCATGGTGGGCAACCGCGTTGCCAAGGTGCTGATCGAGCAGGGCGGTGAGTTCAACCACGGCTACACCTACAGCGGCCACCCGGTGGCCTGCGCGGTGGCGCTGGCCAATCTGGAACTCATGGAGCGTGACAACCTGGTGGGTCGGGTGAAGGACGATATTGGCCCTTATCTTGCTAAGCAGTTTGAGAAGCTCAATGCGCACCCCTTGGTGGGGCATGCGCAGACCAGCGGCTTCGTGGGTGGCATGTTGCTGGTCAAGAACAAGGAAACCGGGGAAACCTATGACAGCGATCTGGCGGTGGGGATGATGTGCCGGGGCCATTGCTTTAGCAATGGGCTGATCATGCGTGCCGTGGGCGATCGAATGATCATTGCCCCCCCGCTGATCATGACGCATGCCCAGATCGACGAGATGATGGCGCTGATCGTGAAATGCCTGGACTTGACCCTGGCCGATTTGCGCAAACGCGGGCTGTGAGCCCGGCAAACCTGCAATAATTTCGCGGTGGCTGCCCCTTGGTGACGCACACAGGTGGCCATCCCTTCCTAACCCCCAACGGAGAACCTCTGACATGAATAAACCCCTCTGGTCTGCTGCGCTGGCCGTGCTTACCCTGGCAGCTTGCGGCAAAAAAGAAGAAGCGCCTGCACCGGCACCCGTTGCCAGCGCGCCTGCTGCACCTGTGAATGCCGAGGAGAAAGTCCTCAACATTTACAACTGGCCCGACTACATCCCCGAGGGAATGATTGCTGCGTTTGAGAAAGAAACCGGCATCAAGGTCAACTACGACACCTTTGAGACCAACGAAGCGCTGAATGCCAAGCTGGTGGCCGGCAACACGGGCTACGACATCGTGGTGCCTGGTACATCGTTCAGCCCCGCCCAGACCGAAGCAGGCTTCTTCCAGCCGCTGCAAAAGGCCTCGCTGAAGAACTACGTCAACCTCGACCCCGCAATCATGATGGGTCTGCAAAAAGCCGACCCGGAAAACAAGCATCTGGTGCCGTGGGCTTGGGGCTTCACCACCGTGGGTATCAACCGCACCAAGGTCGAAAAAGCCCTGGGCAAGATGCCGATGCCCGAAAACGCATGGGATCTGGTCTTCAAGTCTGAGTACACCTCCAAGCTCAAGTCCTGCGGCATTGCGTACCTGGACTCTCCTTCCGAGGTGATTCCGCCTGCGCTGCACTACATCGGCAAAGACGCCTACTCCAACGATCCGGCTGACCACAAGGCTGCGGTGGAGATGCTGGCCAAGGTGCGCAAAGATGTGCGTATCTTCAGCTCCACCATGATTGACGACATTGCTGGCGGCAAGGCTTGCGTGGCACTGGGTTGGTCAGGTGACGTGAACATTGCGGCTGGTCGTGCCAAAGAGAACGGCTCCAAGGACGTGATTGAGGCCCTGTTGCCCAGCACCGGCGCTTTGATTTTCTATGACACCATGGCCATTACCAAGGATGCCAAGCACCCGAACAATGCGCACGCATTCATCGACTTCTACCTGCGTGCTGAGAACGCAGCCAAGATGGCCGACGAGATGAGCTACTCCACCGGCAACAAGGCAGCGTTGGACAAGATGAAGCCTGAAGTGGCTGCCAACAAGACCATCTTTGTGGACTCCGAATACGCCAAGAAGATGGTGGCTCCGGGCAAGTTCACCAACGAAGGCCGCGAGAGCATGGCTAACGCCTACACCGCCTTCAAAAAGGGCAAGTAAACCGCTTTAACGGTGACCAGGGGGCTGTTTGTACGTGGTGTATGAACAGCCCTTTTTATTACAAGAACACAAACGATCGGACCCTCCCATGGCAGAACCCACCAGCACCAACGACTACCTAGTAACCCAAAAACTGGTCAAGCGCTTTGATGAAGCCGTGGCCGTGGATGAGGTGTCGCTTTCCATCCGTAAGGGGGAAATCTTTGCGCTGCTGGGCAGTTCGGGCTGTGGCAAGTCCACCCTGCTGCGTATGTTGGCGGGCTTTGAGTCGCCTACGTCGGGCAAGATTTTGTTGGGCGGCCAGGATGTGGCCAAGATGCCGCCGTACGACCGGCCCATCAACATGATGTTTCAGTCGTATGCCTTGTTTCCGCATCTGGACATCTGGGAGAACGTGGCGTTTGGCCTCAAGCGCGAGGGATTGCCCCGCGACGAGATCAAGCAACGGGTCGGCGAGATGCTCGATTTGGTGCAACTCGGCACGTTTGCCAAGCGCAAGCCTCACCAACTCTCCGGCGGTCAGCAGCAGCGTGTGGCGCTGGCGCGAAGTCTGGCCAAACGCCCCAAGCTGTTGTTGCTGGACGAGCCACTGGGCGCGCTGGACAAAAAGCTGCGCGAACAAACCCAGTTTGAGCTGGTCAACATCATTGAAAAAGTGGGCGTGACCTGTGTCATGGTGACCCACGATCAGGAAGAAGCCATGACCATGGCGGGGCGTATTGCGGTCATGAGCAAGGGCCGCGTGTTGCAGGTGGGCTCCCCTGAAGAGGTGTACGAGTACCCGGCCAACCGCTTTGTGGCGGACTTCATTGGCAACGTGAATTTGCTGGAAGGCAAGCTCACCGTGGATGAACCGGACCACTGCGCCATCACCACCAAACTGGGGGTCGTGTCGGTCGGCCACGGTGTCACCGGTGCACTCAACAGCAATGTGGCCGTGGCGATTCGTCCGGAGAAAATCGAGATCGGCAAGACCCGGCCCGATCAGCCGGTGAATGTGTTCACTGGCAAAGTGAAGGAGATCGCTTATTTCGGCTCCTATAACACCTACATCGTGCTGGCCAGTGACGGCAGTCGCATCAAGATTACCGAGGCCAACACTTCGCGCCAGGACCTGAGCCACATTACCTGGGAAGACGATGTGTTCTTCTGGTGGGGCACGCGCTCGGCAGTGGTACTGCGTTCATAAGCGGAGGCAGCATGCAATCCCTTTTTAAACGCCTGACCAACCGGGGCTTTGTCATCGGCGTGCCGTATAGCTGGCTATTGCTGTTTTTTCTGCTGCCGTTCTTCATCTTGCTGTACATCAGCTTTGTGGACATGGGCAGTGACATTCACCCGTTTAAGCCCATTTGGGATACCGAGACCGGCATCCTGCACCTGAAGTACGAGAACTACACCTCCATCTTCCGCAACGGTGAAGACGGTGTGATGTTCCAGACCTTGTACGTAGAGGCCTACATCCGCTCAGTCTGGTACGCGCTGTGCACCGGTGTGTTGTGTTTGTTGATCGGCTATCCCTTTGCGTACTTCATTGCACGTTCGGCACCCAGTGTGCGACCTGCCTTGCTGATGATGGTGATGCTGCCGTTTTGGACCTCGTTTCTGCTGCGCGTGTATGCCTGGAAGGGCATCCTGGCGGACCAGGGCGTGATCAACAAGCTGCTCATGGCGGTCGGACTGACCTCCGAGCCGATTCAAATGCTCTACACCAATGTGTCGATGCTGGTGGGGATGACCTATGTGTACCTGCCGTTCATGGTTCTGCCCCTGTACGCCAATCTGGTGAAGATGGACTTCCGCTTGCTGGAGGCGGCTTACGACCTCGGTGCCAGCCCCTTCAAGGCCTTTTGGTTGGTGACGGTGCCCCTGTCCAAGGCCGGCATCATTGCCGGCTTCATGCTGGTTTTCATTCCTTGCGTGGGGGAGTTTGTGATTCCCTCGCTTTTGGGTGGGCCCGAGAACCTGATGATTGGTCGTGTGGTCTGGGATGAGATGTTTGCCAGCAACAACTGGCCGCGCGCCAGTGCGTTGGCCGTGGCCATGATCGGACTGATCATCGTGCCCCTGGCCATTTACTACCACTACACCGGTGATGCTGCGCCCGACGCGCACAAATCCTAAAGGGGCCCAGCATGAAAGTCCTGATTGAAAAGCATTTCGGCAAAGCTTGGATGGCCCTGGTGTACTTGTTTTTGTACATCCCGCTGTTCTTCATGATTTTGTTTTCCTTTAACAGCACACGCCAGGATGCCAATTTCACCGGCTTCTCGCTGCGCTGGTACGAGGCCCTGGGCAAGGACTCCAAAATCGTGGAGGGCTTCTGGTTGTCGCTGAAGGTTGCGTTGGCGACCGGTCTTCTTTCGGCGGTGCTGGGAACCTTCGCTGCGTTTGTGCTGGTGCGGTACCGGCGCTTTACCGGTCGCACGATTTTCTCTGGCATGGTGAATGCACCGCTGGTGATGCCCGAAGTGGTCATCGGCCTGTCGCTTTTGTTGCTGATGGTGGGGATTCAAAACGCCTTTGGCTGGCCCGAGCGCGGCATGCTCACCATCGTGCTGGGCCACACGCTCCTGGGCATGGCCTACGCCATGGTGGTGATTCAATCGCGCCTGATGGAAATGAACCGGTCTCTGGAAGAGGCCGCCATGGACTTGGGCGCACGCCCGTTTCAGGTGTTTTTTCTGGTGACCTTGCCCAACATTGCGCAGGCGATTCTGGCGGCGTTCCTGCTGTCGTTCACGCTGTCGTTTGACGATGTGGTGATTTCCGAGTTTCTTTCGGGCCCCGGAGTGAGCACCCTGCCGCAGGTGATTTTTGGTTACGCCCGTCGCGGCATCAACCCCACCATCTATTCAGCCGCCACCTTGCTCATCGTCACGGTCACGGTCGTAATCGTTGGGTACAGCGTGTGGGTAGCGCGGCAGACCCGGCGCCGTGAACGTGAAATAGCAGCGGCCATTCGCTCGGAAACCGCCACGCTCAAGATCTGAGCGCACAGGTGCCGGGGTAAGCAGCGCCGGCACCTCCTTTTTGGGAAATACACCATGGACAAACTGACTTTCGACGGCCGTGCCGTCATCAACGGCAAGCGCGTGTCCGCCCTGAGCGGGCAGTTGTTTGACTGCATCTCTCCGGTGGATGGTCGCGTGCTTACCCAAGTGGCACGTTGCGGCACGGAGGACATTGATGCGGCGGTGGCCGCCGGTCGTGCAGCCTTTGAAGACCGTCGCTGGAGTGGCATGGCACCGGCGCAGCGCAAGCGGGTGATGATCCGTTTTGCCGATCTGATCCAGCAGCATGGTGATGAGTTGGCCTTGACCGAAACGCTGGACATGGGCAAGCCAGTCAAGTATGCGCGGGCCGTGGACGTCAATAGTGCTGCCAACTGCATTCGCTGGTACGGTGAGGCGGTGGACAAGATTTATGACGAAATTGCGCCGACCGCTTCCACCGGTCTGGCCCTGATTACCCGCGAGCCGGTGGGCGTGGTGGGCGTCATCGTGCCGTGGAACTATCCGATGATCATGACCGCCTGGAAGATCGCTCCGGCTCTGGCCAGCGGCAATTCGGTGGTGCTGAAACCCAGCGAAAAATCGCCCCTCACCGCCTTGCGGCTGGCCGAATTGGCGCTGGAGGCGGGCATTCCGGATGGCGTGCTTAACGTAGTCACCGGATTCGGCCCCGAAGCCGGATCTCCGCTGGCCTTGCACATGGACGTGGATTGCATCGCCTTTACGGGTTCTACGCGCGTGGGCAAGCAGATCCACGTCATGGCCGGTCAAAGCAATTTGAAGCGGGCCTGGACCGAGCTGGGCGGCAAGTCGCCCAATATCGTGTTTGCCGATTGCCCCAATCTGGACCGTGCGGTGGAGGCGGCTGTGGGCAGCATCTTCTTTAACCAGGGCGAGAGCTGCAACGCGCCATCCCGCCTGTTTGTTGAGGCCAGCATCAAAGACGCGTTCCTGGAAAAAGCTCTGGCGCTGGTGCCCGGCTATGCACCGGCCAATCCCACATTGCCAGGCACCGTGATGGGTGCAGTGGTCGATCAGGTACAAATGAAAACGGTGCTGGGCTACATCGAAAGCGGCAAGTCTGAGGGTGCCAGACTGATTGCCGGTGGTGAACAGGCGCTGGTTGAAACCGGCGGCTGCTATGTGCAGCCCACCATCTTTGACGGCGTCACGCCGCAGATGAAAATTGCCCGCGAAGAAATCTTTGGGCCGGTGCTTTCGGTGCTGTCGTTTACCGACGCGGCCGATGTGGTGCGCATGGCCAATGACAGCGTCTATGGCCTGCAAGCCGGTGTCTGGACGCGTGACATCAACAAGGCGCATGGCGTGGCCCGCGCGCTTCGCGCCGGAACCGTGCACGTCAACCAATACGACGAAGACGACATCACGGTTCCCTTTGGTGGTTTCAAGCAAAGTGGTGTGGGGCGCGACAAGTCCCTGCATGCCTTTGACAAGTACACCGAGACCAAGACCACCTGGATTCGCATCGACAGCCCGGTCTGATCCGGGCGCTTCGAACCGCTCCCCCCGCCTTAGCATGGATGGCAGCGTGTCTCACCACACGCTGCTTTTTCTTGACCTCATATTTGCCTGATTGGACTACCTGTGAACCCGTACCAGCCCGTCATTGACCGCCTCAAGTCGCAAGGCATTCACTCTGTTCTCACCCAGTTTTGCGACATCCATGGCGTTGCCAAAGGCAAACTCGTGCCGGTTGAAAACCTGCAGGAATGGGTGGAGCAGGGCGCCGGTTTTGCCGGCCCCAGCATCTGGGGTACGGGCCTGCCGCGCTTTGGTGCGCGTAGCGAGTATTACGGACGGGTTCAGGTGGACTCGCTGCGGCCCCTGCCATTTATGCCGGGTGTGGCGCACGCGGTGTGCGATGGTTTTGCGGCTGGCGAGGCGCTAGACACCTGTTCACGGCAGATGCTCAAGACGGTGCTGCAGAGCATCGAAGCGCGTGGCTGGAAGCTGTGGGTCGGTATTGAGCCCGAGTTCTTTTTGCTGAGCAAAGGGCAGGGCGGCCAGTGGCAGGTGGCCGATGCGCAGGATCAACTTGACAAGCCTTCGTATGACTTGAAGGCGATTCACCGCAATGCCGCCTTTATCGAAGATATGCGCTGCACGCTGGTTCAACTGGGTTTCGAGTTGCAGCAGATTGACCACGAGGACGCCTGCGGTCAGTACGAAATCAACTACCGCTTTGACGATGCCTTGGCCGCTGCCGACCGCTTCATGCTGTTCAAGATGACGGCCCATGCGGTGGCAGAAAGGCACGGCATGGTGTTTAGCTGCATGCCCAAACCGGTGGCCACTGCACCGGGCAGCGGTTTGCACTTTCATTTGAGCCTGACCGATGCCAGTGGCAAGGCGATTTTTGCCGACCCAGAAGGTGCACTAGGCTTGAGCGCGCAGGGGCACCAATTTGCGGCAGGTTTGCTGCACCACGCCGATGCACTCAGCGCCCTGTGCGCCCCAACGGTGAACAGCTACAAGCGGCTCGCCAGTAGCACCAGCGCCTCGGGCACAACCTGGTCGCCGGTGTGGAAGGCCTACGGAGACAACAACCGGACTTGCGTGGTGCGCACCGTAGCGGGCCGCATCGAATGGCGTTTGCCCGATCCGTCTTGCAATGTGTATGCGGCCATTGCGGGTACGCTGGCTGCGGGCTTGAACGGCATTGATCAGGGCATGCAGCCCCCAGCACCGTGTGATGAAGACCTGTACGAGCGTCGCGCAAGTGGCAAAGCCATGCCGGCACGCCTCCCGCGCAATCTCGATGAAGCTGTCTCCGCCCTCGAAGAAGACAAGATCCTGCGCACCTTGGTAGGCGAGGGCTTTTGCCACCAGTTCATCGCACTGAAGCGCACTGAATGGGACGCTTTTAACCTGCAGGTGAGTGACTGGGAACTGCGCCGCTACGCCGACGCCTTTTGATCGGGTTTTCCGTCGCCCAGAGCGGTTTTATGCTGTGTTGCAGCATTTCACATTGCGGCATTTGAGTTGCTCGAATTAGTTGGTATTTTTCCGCATCGCGAAATTAGAATTTTGCTTTGCGGAACGATGAATCTAAGTCTTTGATTTTATTCGAAAAAAATTAACTCTTATATAAGACACAAGATTGCGTGGAGGTCTTATATAAGACTTAGAATTCAGTCATGGGCATCGGAATTGCATAGCAAAACCAGTCCACCGATTTAACCAACCTAGGAGTGTTTACATGCCGAAATCTCTGAACGAACAACTCAGCCGCGAACAACAAATCGCCGCCCTGGAAAAAGACTGGGCCACCAACCCCCGTTGGAAGGGCATCAAGCGCGGTTACAGCGCTGCTGACGTCGTGCGCCTGCGTGGTTCTTTCCAAGTCGAGCACACCCTGGCTCGCCGCGGCGCTGAAAAGCTGTGGGGCCTGGTCAACAACGAACCCTACGTGAACTGCCTGGGCGCTCTGACCGGCGGTCAAGCCATGCAACAAGTCAAGGCTGGCGTGAAAGCCATCTACCTGTCCGGCTGGCAAGTGGCTGCGGACAACAACGAATATTCCGCCATGTACCCCGACCAGTCCCTGTATCCCGTGGACTCGGTGCCAAAGGTTGTGGAGCGCATCAACAACTCCTTCACCCGTGCTGACGAAATCCAATGGTCCAAGGGCGTGAACCCCGGCGACGCTGGCTACATCGACTACCATGCTCCCATCGTTGCAGACGCTGAAGCCGGTTTCGGTGGCGTTCTGAACGCCTATGAACTGATGAAGGCCATGATCCGCGCCGGTGCCGGTGGCGTTCACTTCGAAGACCAACTGGCTTCCGTGAAGAAGTGCGGTCACATGGGTGGCAAGGTGCTGGTTCCCACCACCGAAGCCTGCCAAAAGCTGATCGCTGCCCGTATGGCTGCTGACGTGTACGGCGTGCCCACCCTGGTGATTGCCCGTACCGATGCGGAAGCTGCCGACCTGCTGACCAGCGACTACGATGCCAACGACAAGCCTTTCCTGACCGGTGAGCGCACTGCCGAAGGCTTCTACAAGACCAAGAAGGGTCTGGACCAGGCTATCTCCCGCGCTGTTGCCTACGCCGAGTACGCCGACCTGGTGTGGTGCGAAACCGGTACGCCCGACCTCGAGTTCGCCAAGAAGTTTGCTGACGCTGTGCACGCCAAGCACCCCGGCAAGATGCTGGCTTACAACTGCTCGCCTTCCTTCAACTGGAAGAAGAACCTGGACGACGCCACCATTGCCAAGTTCCAGAAGGAACTGGG
>CAKZJN010000294.1 GCA_936943465.1 uncultured Rhodoferax sp. | reverse complement strand
TCGCGGGCATACGGGTCCAGCAATACTTTTGCCGGGTTAAAGCGGTGGCCGCGTGCTGGCGCCCAGGGGCCGTGCACACGCCAGCCATAGACCAGCCCGGCAGTGGCGTCCGGCAGAAAACCGTGCCAGATGCCATCGGTTTGCGCCGGTAGCCAGAGCCGGTGGATTGGCTTGGTGCCGCTGTCATCGAACAAGCAAAGCTCCACGCCTTCGGCATTGGGTGCTGCGAGTGCAAAGTTCACACCGCCCGGCTCCAGCGTGGCACCGAGCGTGTGCGAATGACCTTTTTGCAGAGCCATGGCCATAAGGATACGGCCTCAGTCCGCCGATTTGCTGAGGATGACCGTGGACAAAGGTGGCAGCGTCAGCACCACCGACTGATGGCGGTGGTGGGCGTGTGCGGGCTCGGTTTGCAGCGGGCCGTTGGTCACGCCGCTGCCTCCGTAGATGGCCAAGTCGGAGTTGATGACTTCGGTCCAGCGACCGGCTTGCGGCAGCCCCAGGCGGTAGCCCTGGCGTGGCACTGGCGTGAAGTTGCACACCACCACGGCACAGCTACCGTCTTCACCCCAGCGGGTGAAGGCGACGATGCTTTGCGCCGCGTCGTCGTGGCTAATCCACTCGAACCCGCCGGGCTTCACATCCTGCTGGTGCAGCGCCGGAAAGGCTTGGTACACGCGGTTGAGGTCACGCATAAAGCGCTGCACACCCTGGTGCGCCGGCACTTGCTCCAGTTGCCACGGCAGGCTGCCCTGATCGGCCCATTCGGTCGGCTGGGCCAACTCGCAGCCCATGAACACCAACTTCTTTCCGGGGTAGCCCCACATGAAGCCGTAGAGTGCGCGCAGATTGGCAAACTGCTGCCAGGGGTCGCCCGGCATCTTGCCCAAGAGCGATTTCTTTCCGTGCACCACTTCGTCGTGCGACAGCGGCAACACAAAGTTTTCGGTGAAGGCATACATCAGCCCGAAGGTGAGCTGGTTCTGGTGGTACTTGCGGTAAATGGCGTCGAACGAGGCGTATTTCAGCGTGTCGTGCATCCAGCCCATGTTCCATTTGTAGTGAAAGCCCAGGCCGCCACTTTGCAAATCGGGGCTGGGAGGTCGGCTCACGCCGGGGAAGGCGGTGGACTCTTCGGCCAGCGTGATGGCACCCGGCCGCTCGGTGCCCACAATGAAGTTCATGCGGCGCAAAAACTCCATGGCCTCCAGATTTTCGCGGCCACCGTGTTTGTTGGGAATCCATTGCCCTTCGGCGCGGCTGTAGTCGCGGTACAGCATGGAAGCCACCGCGTCCACGCGCAGGCCGTCAATGCCAAAGCGCTCCAACCAATAGAGCGCATTGCCCACCAGGTAGTTGCGCACCTCGGTACGGCCGAAGTTGTAGATCAGGGTGTTCCAGTCCTGGTGGAAGCCCTCTTTGGGGTCGGCGTATTCGTACAGGTGTGTGCCGTCAAAGTTGGCCAGGCCGTGTGCGTCGCTGGGGAAGTGCGCGGGCACCCAGTCCAGAATCACGCCCAGACCGGCGTCGTGCGCGGCGTCGACAAAATCGCGGAACTCTTCGGGCGTGCCAAAGCGCGAAGTGGGCGCAAACAGGCCCAGCGGCTGGTAGCCCCAGGAGCCGTCAAACGGGTGCTCGCTGACCGGCAGCAACTCCAGGTGGGTGAAACCCATCTCTTTGGCGTAAGGCACCAGCGTTTCGGCCAGTTCTTTGTAGCTGAGCCAGCGCCAGCCGTCCGCCTTGCGCCAGGAACCCAGGTGCACCTCGTAAATGCTCATGGGCTTCTCAAACGCATTGGCCGCCGCACGGTCTTCGCGCATCGGCCGGCGCGGCAACAGCGGATACACGACGCTGGCGTTGTCGGGCCGTAACTGCGACATGAAGGCGTAGGGGTCGGCCTTGAGCACAATGCTGCCGGTGGCGCCCAGAATCTCGAACTTGTAGAGGTCGCCCTGGCACAGCCCGGGGATGAAGATTTCCCACACGCCGCACTCGCGGCGCAGGCGCATCGGGTGACGTCGGCCATCCCACTGGTTAAAGCTGCCCACCACCGACACGCGTTTCGCGTTGGGTGCCCACACGGTAAAGGCCACGCCTTCCACTCCCAGCATGCTGGTGAGGTGGGCACCCATGCACTCAAAGGGGCGCTGGTGCGAGCCTTCGCCCAGCAGCCAGACGTCCATTTCCTTCATCACAAAGGGAAAGCGGTAGGCGTCCTCCAGCACCTGCAAGTGCGCTGTGGTGCGGTCCGGAGCGGGGGCCCATTCCACTTGCAATTGGTAGTCAAAGCGGCCGGTGGCGCCGGCAATCTTGCCGCTGAAAACTTCGCTTTCGGGGCAGCGCGGTAGCGTGGCTCGCGCTTCACCGGTCTGGCGGTCGAGCACCGTAACCTGGCTGGCGCCCGGCAACACGGCGTTGACCCAAACCGCACCTTTGGCCTCGTGCATCCCGAGTACGCTGAACGCGTCCCCGTGGTCAGCCCGCATCAGCGCGGAAATATCGTTTGCGGTAAGCATGTTGTGTGTCCGGTTTACTAGTCAGGAAAGTATGTTCGTGCATTACGTAACAAACCCATAGGCTATACCCTTAAATAGGCTTGCCAAGCGGAGAACGAAACTTGTACGTAACTTTTTAGCGGCTGCGGCCGGCCCGGTACGAGGCTTTGTCGCCCGTCCGGGGCACACCGCGCGCACCCGCTCCCACGGCATCGGCTGCCGCCAGACGGGCCATGGCCTTGCCGGCATGGGCATGGGTAATGGCCAGGCCCAGCGCATCGGCGGCGTCGGTGCCGGGCACGCCGCTCAAAGTCAGCAGGCGCTGGACCATGTCTTGAATCTGGCTTTTCTGGGCGCGACCGTGGCCGGCCACGGCCTGTTTCATTTGCAGCGCGGTGTATTCGGCCACCGGCAGGTTTTGCGACACCAGCGCGGTAATCAGCGCGCCGCGTGCCTGCCCGAGCAACAAGGTGCTTTGCGGGTTGACGTTCACAAAGACGATTTCCACCGCCGCGCAGTCCGGCTGGTAGCGCTGCACCACCTCGCCTATGCCATCAAACAGCACCTTGAGGCGCGCCGGCAGGGCATGCGTGTCGAGGTGCTGGGTGCTGATGGTGCCGCTGGCCACATAGCGCAGTTGCCCCTGCACTTCATCCACCACGCCAAAACCGGTGGTGCGCAGGCCGGGGTCGATTCCTAGGATTCGCATCGCACGTTAGGTGGTTTCATTTGCTTTGACGGTCAAGCCGCCATCGGCGTACTGTGCCACCAGATGCGCGCTTCCTTGCAACGGTCTTCGACAAATTTGGCCTGAAGAACACCGTCCAGCACCATGCGGGGCAATGCGTCACCGGGCTTGCGTGCGGGCAGGCCGGTGCCGGTCGACTTGGCCCAGATGGCGAACAGTTCCTCCGATGCCACCTGATAAGTCACGTGCCAGTGAGCGACGCCAAAGCCGGGGCCCTCGGTCAGCACTTCAAAGGTCACCTGTACGTCTTCCTGCAACTGGACACGTTTCCAATAATCAGCCAGCTCGGCGTTTCCGCGTTGCACCTGAAATGGGGTGTTGTGGTACTCGCCATCGGTATGAAAGAGCGCGGCAAACGCCGAAGGATCACGTGCCTCCCACGCGGCTTTGTAGCCGTCCATAAAGCTTTGAATATTCATGCGAATATCACCTCCATTTACAGGCCGAAATACCAGCGC
The DNA here is from genome assembly GCA_936943465.1 of uncultured Rhodoferax sp. GTDB lineage: Bacteria > Pseudomonadota > Gammaproteobacteria > Burkholderiales > Burkholderiaceae_C > Allorhodoferax. Next base: position 218 of record CAKZJN010000294.1, on the reverse strand, counting down.
GCCGAGTGAAAGAACACCGGGGCGGCGAAGCACAGGGCATCGACCCGGTCCAGCAAGCCGCCGGCGCCGGTGATGGCGCGGCCTTGTTTGCCCCAACTGGGGATGCCGCGGTCGCGCTTGAGGGCCTTCATGACGAAGTGCCCCATGGAGCCCGCCAAGCAGGCGATAAACGAGAAGGCAAACGCTGTGGCCGGGACCCAGGGCGTAATGCCGGCCAG
>CAKZJN010000293.1 GCA_936943465.1 uncultured Rhodoferax sp. | reverse complement strand
GTGATCCAGCCCGTGCCCCAGGGCCAGGGCGCGTCGGCGGTGGTGGTCTGCCCCAACCCGTTCTACCAAATTTACGAGGGCGCAGCCTACCTGGCAGGCGCTGAGCCCTACTTTGTACCGAGCGACCCGGCGCGCAACTTTGCGCAGGACTGGGACAGCGTGCCCGAGTCGGTTTGGGCTCGCACGCAATTGCTGTATGTGTGCTCGCCCGGCAATCCGGCGGGCGCGGTCATGCCCCTGACGGAGTGGGCCAAGCTGTTCGACTTGAGCGACCGCTTTGGCTTTGTGATTGCGTCGGACGAGTGCTACAGCGAGATTTACTTCCGCGATGAACCGCCGTTGGGCGGCCTGGAAGCGGCAGCCAAATTGGGACGCTCGGACTTCAAAAACCTGATTTCCTTTACCAGCCTGTCCAAGCGCAGCAATGTGCCGGGCATGCGCAGTGGCTTTTGCGCGGGCGATGCCAAGCTGATCAAGCAGTTTTTGCTGTACCGCACCTACCACGGCAGTGCCATGAGTGCGGTGGTGCAGGCCGCCAGCATTGCCGCCTGGAACGACGAGGCCCATGTGGTCGACAACCGGGCCAAATACCGCGCCAAATTTGCCCGCGTCACGCCCATGCTGTCGGCGGTGATGGACGTGGCTTTGCCGGATGCAGGCTTTTATTTGTGGGCCCGGGTGCCGGGCAGCGACACCGACTTCGCGCGGGATTTGCTCGCAAATTACAATGTGACGGTGTTGCCCGGCAGCTATCTGGCGCGCGAAGCGCACGGTTTCAACCCCGGTGCCGGTCGTATCCGCATGGCTTTGGTTGCTGAAACCGAAGAATGTGTGGAAGCCGCAGAGCGCATTGTCCAGTTTGTGCAATCCAGAACCTGAATCCAATCTCACCTTACCAAGTTATGACACAACAACTCCAATCCATCATTGACCAGGCCTGGGAAAACCGCGCCTCCCTGTCCATCGCCAGCGCTCCCCAAGAGGTGACCGAGGCGGTGGAACACGTCATCGCCGAACTCAACAACGGCAAGCTGCGCGTTGCCACCCGCGAAGGTGTGGGCCAGTGGACCACCCACCAGTGGATCAAAAAGGCCGTGTTGCTGAGCTTCCGCCTGAAGGACAACGAAGTCATCAAGGCCGGCGACCTCGGGTTTTACGACAAGGTGCAAACCAAGTTTGCGCACATGGACGAAGAAGGCATGAAGGCCTCCGGCGTGCGCGTGGTGCCGCCCGCTGTGGCGCGCCGTGGCAGCTA
>CAKZJN010000292.1 GCA_936943465.1 uncultured Rhodoferax sp. | reverse complement strand
CCCGAAGCCATCGGGCCAGTCCACGCGCAGGCCGTCAATGGTGTTCACGACCGCCGGCGCTGCAAAGTTGGCCTTGGCCACCAGTTGGTCGACCAGACCGTGGGCCGTACCCTCGGCGCAGGGCACGTTGAGTTCGGGGGTCGAAAAGCTGGTGGGCAGCGCGTCGAGCAGAGCACCGATGTCGGCTGAGCGACTGACAATTTCCAGCAAACGGCAGCCTGAATAGGTGCCATCGTCAAAACCGAACCAGCGCTCCTTGAAGAAGATGTGGCCGCTCATTTCGCCGCCCAGGGGCGAACCAATCTCGCGCATCTTGGCCTTGATCAGCGAGTGGCCGGTCTTGAACATCAGCGCCTTGCCGCCGGCCGCTTCAATGGCGGGAGCCAGCCGCTGCGAACACTTCACGTCAAAAATAATCGTGCCACCAGGCACCCGCGAGAGCACGTCCTGTGCGAACAGCATCATCTGGCGGTCGGGGTAAATGTTGTTGCCGTCCTTGGTGACGATGCCCAGGCGGTCGCCGTCGCCATCAAATGCCAAGCCCAGATCGGCGTCGCCGGCCTTGAGCGCGGCAATCAGGTCGCGCAAGTTCTCGGGCTTGCTGGGATCGGGATGGTGGTTGGGAAAATTGCCATCCACTTCGCTGAACAACTCAGTTACTTCGCAGCCAATGGCGCGCAGGATGCCGGGTGCCGAGGCACCGGCCACGCCGTTGCCGGAGTCCACCACAATCTTCAGGGGCCGTGCCAGCTTGATGTCGCCCACAATGCGCGCGGTGTAGTCGGCCAGCACATCCACGTGACGGCAAGCACCACCACTCTGCAGCTTCCAGCTCTCGGCCTCAATCATCTGGCGCAGCGCCTGGATCTCGTCGCCGTAAATCGCCTTGCCCCCCATCACCATCTTGAAGCCGTTGTAGTCACGCGGGTTGTGGCTGCCGGTCACCTGAATGCCGCTGGCACACAGCGTGTTGGCCGCAAAGTACAGCATGGGCGTGGTGACCATGCCCACGTCAATCACCTGCACACCCGCTTCGACCAGCCCCAGAATCAGCGCGGTCGACAGCATCGGCCCGCTCAAGCGGCCATCGCGCCCCACGGCTACCGTAGTTTGGCCTTGCGCCATGGCCACGGTGCCGAATGCGCGCCCCAGACCCAGCGCTACGTCTTCGTTCAAAGTGGAGGGGACAATGCCCCGAATGTCGTAAGCCTTGAAGATGCCGGCATTGATTTGCATGGAGTGCCCTTGTTTTGCTTGGTTTTGACGGGGTCGCAACCACCGTTTTGCTCGCCTCGATTGTAGGTGCTGACGCAGGCAGGCAGATGTCCGAAAACGGCCAATTCTGGGGTGCTGTCTGCGTATCATGCGAGGCATGCCCACACCCACCGCACCACTGGACGACGACGCCTGCTACCTCGCGCTCAAGGCCCGCGATGCGCGCTTTGACGGCCGGTTCTTTACCGGCGTCAGCAGCACCGGCATTTACTGTCGCCCGGTGTGCAAGGTGCGCACACCCAAGCCGGAGAACTGCCGGTTCTTCACGCTGGCGGCTCAGGCGGAACAGGCGGGTTTTCGGCCCTGCCTGCGCTGCCGGCCCGAGATTGCGCCCGGTGGCCGCTGGAATGCGGCGTGGTCGACCCAGGACGCTTCCCGCATCCTGGCGCACCAGGCGGCGGATTTGCTGGATCGGGCGGTGCAAACCGGCCAGGCGGGTGGCATGCCCGAAGTAGCCGAGCAGCTCGGCGTGAGCGCGCGCCACCTGCGTCGCATTTTTGAGGCGCAATGGGGCATTTCACCCCTGCAATACCTGCAAACGCGCCGCCTGCTGTGCGCCAAGCAGTGGCTGACCGACACCGATTTACCGATGGGCCAAGTGGCCACCTTAAGCGGGTTTTCCAGCCTGCGCCGCTTTAACGCGGCCTTTGTGGCGCACTACCGGCTGCAACCGCGCGCCTTGCGCAAGGCCGGAGCGGAAACGCCAACCGGGGTGCCTTCAAACGGCATGGGAGCCAAAGGCGCACCGGGCCTGCGCCTGCAGGCCAGCTACCGGCCGCCTTACGACGTGGCGGCCTTGCTCAGCTTTCTGCAGCAACGTGCCATTGCCGGCGTCGAGGCGGTGGACCTGACCCAGCGCAGCTACCGCCGCACCCTGGCGCTGGAGTGCAACGGTCGCAGCCTGACTGGTTGGGTGCAGGCGCGCTTTCTACCAAACGCCTTCGCGGTGGAGTTGCAGATCAGCGAAAGCCTGGGCCCCGCCCTGCCGCAAGTCTTTGGCCGCCTGCGCAACCTGCTGGATCTGGACGCCGACCCCGAAGCCATTGCCAGCACGCTCGGCGAGCAATTTGCCGGAATGGAAGGCGTGCGGTTGCCGGGCACGCTCAACGGGTTTGAGCTGGCGGTGCGCGGCATTCTGGGGCAACAAATCACCGTGGCCGCCGCGCGCACGCTGACCCGCCGGTTGGTGCACACGCTGGGCACACCGGTTGCCACTACCGATGCGGAGTTGACGCATCTGTTCCCTGAGCCTGCCCAATTGGCGAGCGCGGAAGGTGACACGCTGGGTGCCCTGGGCATCGTGAAGCAGCGCCAGGCTGCCTTGATTGCGCTGGCCCGCGCAGTGGCGTCTGGCAGCCTGACCTTGGACGCCGGTTCACCGGTCGAGCCGACGATGGCCGCCTTGATGGCCCTGCCCGGCATCGGACCCTGGACGGCCCACTACATTGCTATGCGGGCGTTGCGCTGGCCCGATGCGTTTCCCGCGGGTGATGTGGCCCTGCAATCCAGCCTGGGTGTGCGCCAGCACAAGCAAGCAGCGCAGGAAGCCGAGCGCCTCTCGCAAGCCTGGCGTCCCTGGCGCAGTTATGCCGTGGTGCGCGCCTGGCAGGCCCACTCCAATTCGCCCAAGCAAGCAAAGACCAATCCATGAAAAACACCAAACTCGCCAGCACCTGGGTGCGCTGCGCCTACGCCAGCCCGCTAGGCCCCATGACGCTGGCAGCCAGCGAACAAGGCCTGACCGGTTGCTGGTTTGACGGGCAAAAGCACATGCCGGACATCAGCCGATGGGCGGTGCAAAACGACCACCCGACCTTGCAGCAGGCCGCTGCTGAGCTGCAACGCTACTTTGCCGGTGCGCTCGACGCGTTTCAGGTAGCGCTCGATATCCGGGTAGGCACCGACTTTCAGCAAGCGGTGTGGCGCGCCCTGCTCGGCATCGCGTCTGGCCAGACGCTGTCGTATGGAGAACTCAGCCAGCAGATAGGCCGCGCAACCGCCGTGCGCGCCGTGGGTGCCGCCGTAGGACGCAACCCGATCAGCCTGTTCATCCCCTGCCACCGTGTGGTGGGAGCCAACGGGGCCCTGACCGGCTATGCCGGCGGGCTGGACCGCAAGCACGCCTTGCTGCATCTCGAGCGCGGGCAGGCAACGCCTTCAGCGCAAGGGACAATAGCCGGATGACAACCCCCAACAAAGCGCCCTGGCTCATCGACTTCGTATTGCTGGCGGCCATCTGGGGTGCCTCCTTCATGTTCATGCGGGTGGCGTCGCAGGAAATGGGAGCCTTTGCGGCGGCGGGTCTGCGGGTGTGCGTGGCGGCGCTGTTCCTGTTGCCGTTGCTGCTGGCGCGCGGACTGGGCCCGGCCTTGCGGCGGCACTGGAAGCTGACCTTTGCGGTGGGCGTGCTGAATTCCGCCATTCCGTTTGTCTGCTTTACCTACGCGCTGCTGTCGATTACCACCGGCCTGTCGGCCAT
>CAKZJN010000291.1 GCA_936943465.1 uncultured Rhodoferax sp. | reverse complement strand
GCGCACGCTGCCGCCGAGCTTGCCGCCCATGTCCAGCCACATGCCCTGCACGGCGCGCACTCCGTAGCTGCGCGGGTCGGCATAGGCCACGGGCCAGACCTTTTCGCCGCAGGCGGCGGGATAGCTTCCGGCAAAGCGGATGCGGTTGGGGTCGGCAAAGTCGGCCTTCAACGCGCCCCGGTAGTCACCGCAGTCAGCAGTGCTCAGAGGCACGCTGGCTTGCATTTGCACACCGAAAAGCGGCGGGTCGAACTGCACCTGCGCGACGTTGCCCGTGCGGTCGGGGGTGAAGGTCATCACCACCGCCTTGAAGTTGATCAGCAGCGCATCCGGTGCCACGTTGTAAGGGCGCAGGGGCTCACCGTCAAAGTTGGCGGGGTCGGCCTCGGGCGCTTCCAGAGCGCTGCGGTCCAGCACGATGTCACCCGCAATGGTTTTGATGCCCAGCCCTTGCAACCGGCGCAGCAGCAGCCACAGCCGCTCCAGCACCAGCTTGGGGTCACCCTGGCCCTTGATGTACACGTTGCCACTCAGCGTGCCGTCGCGGACCGTGCCATCCACCCACACCGGCGTGCTCCAGCCAAAGGCCGGGCCCAGCAGGTCGAGCGCGGCATAGGTGGTGGTGAGTTTCATCACCGAGGCCGGGTTCATCGGGTTTTGCGCACGGTGACTCAGGCGCGGTGTGGCGACGCTGCCGTCGGCATCCAGCACCAGCAGCGCCACGGCGTCGCGCGGAATTTTGGCGCGTGCCAACGCGGTGTCCACCTCCTGCGGCAGGCCGGCGGCTGGGGCCGCCCATGTAGCACAGGATGCGAGGGTGAGAAGCGCAGCGCGCAGGAGTCGGAACAGCATGGCGGCATTATCCGGCGGCATCGGCGGGCAGCGGCCCAGCGCCGATAATCCGGAAATGTCCCAAAGCCCCTCCGCTACCCTGCCCAGCAGCACCCCGCGCCTGTCGCCCAAGGTGGTGGGCGCGCTGGCGGCGGTGGTTACGGTGCTGATCTGGACGGCTTTCATTGTGGTGGCGCGCGCCTCGGCGGACCCCAGCCGCGCCCCCACGCTTAACCCGCTGGACATTGTGTATGCACGCCTGCTGGGTGCCGGGCTGGTGTTGCTGCCCACCGGCTGGTGGATTACCCGCAGCCTGCGCCAGCGTCAGCGCGAGGCCGGGCAAGTGCCCGATGCCGGCTCGCTTTTCGGGCTGTCGCCACTACCGCTGCGCACCACGGTGCTGACCGGGCTGTTCGGCGGTTTGCTGTACGGCATGCTGGCCTACAGCGGTTTTGTGTATGCGCCGGCGGCCCATGCGTCGGTGTTGTTGCCCGGCAGTCTGCCGCTCTGGACGGCGCTGCTGGCAGTCTGGGTGCTGGGTGACCGCATCAGTGCCGCGCGGGCGCTCGGGCTGGTGTGCATCGTGGCGGGTGATTTGCTGGTGGGCGGAGCCAGCCTGCTGCATGCGCTGGACGGCAGCGGAGTATGGCGGGGCGATGTGTTGTTTGTGATGGGTTCGTTTGCCTGGTCGTGCTACAGCGTGCTGGTCCGCAAGCACGCGCTGCAGGCGGTGCATGCCACCACGGCCATCACCGTGTTTGCGTTTGTGGTGTACATCCCGATCTACAGCCTGCTGGTCGCATCCGGCGCGCTGCAAGGCCACATATTTACCGCGCCGTTCAATGATGTGCTGCTGCAGATGCTGGTGCAAGGCGTGGGTTCGGTAGTGGTGTCGGGCATTAGCTTCAATATGATGATCCGCACCTATGGTCCGGTGCGCTCCACCATGATCACCGCCGTCGTGCCTGGCTTGTCGGCCTTGCTGGCAGCCCTGCTGCTGGCCGAGCCGCTGCACTGGAATGTGTTGAGTGGCCTGGCGCTGGTGACGTTGGGCATTGTGTTTGGCGTGCGCCAGGCGGGAGCAAAGAAAGCATGAAGTTGTTGGCTTTTGATACCAGCGCCGAGGGCATGTCGATTGCCGTGTCGCGTGACGACGGCGCGGCAGCAGGCCTGTGGCAAATGCAGGGTGAGGGTGGCGCCAAGGCGTCGGCCGGCCTGATTGCCGGTGTGCTGGATCTGATGCAGCAGGCCAACTTGAAGTTGACCGAACTGGACGCGATCTGCTTTGGTTGCGGCCCCGGCTACTTCACCGGCTTGCGCACCGCCTGTGCGGTGGCGCAGGGGCTGGCGTTTGGTGCGAATGTGCCCGTGCTGCCGGTCAACTCCCTGCTGGCGCTGGCCGAAGAAGCCCGCTTTCAACACTTTGCCAGCGCCCCGCAATTGCAGGTAAGTGCCATGCTGGATGCCCGGATGGACGAAATTTATCTGGCGACGTTTGCCTGGAACGACGGGGCCTGGACCGAACTGCACGGTGCCGAACTAAAGAGCCCGCAAGACGTCCGCGTGGTA